>JAUIFT010000579.1 GCA_030430345.1 Calditrichia bacterium
GCAGTTATTATTTGATGATCAATAACCGTTCGGCGAATGCCCCCACTGCGCAATATAGCATTTTAGCGGACAGCCTGTCCTTTAGTATTACCTCGATAGATGGCAATGAAGGTGGGAATACTGGTTTTGCAACCATCCGAATTCTTGGTTCCCGTTTTGATACCCTCTCGACCGTTTTTCTTGAGAATCCAAGCGATACATTAGAGGCTGCCCGAACAGTATTTGTGAATTCTACAACCATGTATTCAACTTTTGACTTAAAAGATAAATCCATCGCTAATTACGATGTAGCAGTCTATAATTCAGAGGTAAATAAGACCATCCTAGAAAATGCCTTCGATATCGTTCCCGGCAATCAGCAGGATGTAAAATTGACCTTTCTTTACCCGCAGGCAGGGCGATTGGGAAATATCTTACCGATAGAAATTCGGTATGAAAATATTGGTAATGTGGATATTACCCAGGAATACATTTTGAAAAGCGCCAATGGGCACCCGATATCTTTTTCAGTAAATCAGTTAGACAGTTTAGACAATGATGAAGTTTCTATTCCTTTTGTTGAAAAAGGCGGCTTTCCCGGGGAAATTTTAAGGCCGGGCGCCGGTGGCAGCGTAACGATTTTTGCAAAAGGTATACCGCTGTTGGATGATAGTCCCACGGCATTGATTCTTCCGATCTTGATAAAAGGCTACTTGATATATAGGGGTTACCGTTTAGCGCGAAGCACTAAAGCTTTGAGGTTATATAACCTTGCATGTGAAGCGCATAGGAATAGAAACTTTCTTAACAAAGAAGCCAAGGGCCAATTAACTTTTATCAGGGAAATTGCACCGAATGAATATTCCAGTCTCGAACAGTTGTTATCCAATGTTGGCATCGTCGAAAAAACACATGCCTATTATAAAGATGAACTCGGTAATGTTTGGCGTAGAGTTAGTGATCAAGAGAACAAGCTTCATATAGATGGCACGGAAATGCCAGATTGCCATAAAACAGTAAAACTTTTAAGGCCTGACCCAAATGTTCCCGGAGCGTCATTTGAAACTATACGCTGCTTGCTATCAGATGAAGGGATATCGAGTAAAACTTTTAATGGTAGCAATTTAAGAACAGGGGAACGACAACAATCCTATAATCTGGCAGATCATTTAACCGATCCGATCGGCCACTTTTTTCTGGATATTGTCCCGCATTATGCGTGTGGCGACAATTATCGACGCACAGATCCAGATTACGATATGCCGACATACCTGGACACTTTATTGATTAACTACCCGGATTCCTTATTCAATAACCTATTTGGAATTGCGTTATTAAATGCATTCGACCCCAACGACATCACCGGCCCGGCCGGTTTTGGCGACGAACACTGGATAGCGGCGGACCAAATCCTGCCCTACACCATTCGTTTCGAAAATGATTCCACCCTGGCCAGTGCCCCGGCCCTGGCAGTAAATATCACCCAGCAGTTGGACAGCACCATCGACGCCCGCAGCTATCGTCTCGGCAACTTTGGTTTCGGCGATTTCGTCTTTACCCCACCATCGAACAGCGCCTATTTCAGTGAGCGACTGGATGTGGTAGACTCCCTTGGTGTATACGTCGATATCACTGCCGGGATTAATCTTAACACGAGAACTATTTTCTGGAATTTTAACTCTGTTGATCCGGTGAGCGGGCAAACCCCAATCAATCCCTTCGCCGGTTTTCTCCCGGTAAACGGCAACAGCGGGCGGGGAGAAGGATTCGTCAGCTATACGGTTACAGCAAACAGTAATGTGCAATCCGGAGATGTCATCCATGCGGAGGCGAAAATCGTCTTCGACATTAACGAACCAATTGACACGCCCCCGATCTTCCATACCATCGATGCTGATGCGCCGGAAAGTGCCATCGACTCCCTGGCCGCGCAAAGCGCAACGCCGTCGTTTCAGGTCAGCTGGTCCGGCGCAGATATTACGCCCGGCGCCGGTTTGCAAAGCTATGATGTTTATGTCGCCAGGGACAGCAGCGATTTTGAGCTATGGCTCAGCGATACTACCGTTACCCAGGAGATTTATCGCGGTGAGCTGGGACATACCTATCGCATTTACACCATCGCCCGCGATAATACCGGCAATGTTCAACCCCTGGATGCCAGCGCAATTGTCACCACCCGTGTTGACACGACTGTAGTGGGTATCAATGAAGATGAAAACTTGCCAAAAGTGTTCGCTTTACATCCGAATTTCCCTAATCCGTTTAACCCCACGACGACCATCCGCTACGATCTGCCGGAAACGAGCAAGGTCAAAATTGTGATTTACAATGTGCTCGGTCAGAAAGTTAGAACACTGGTAAATCAACGGCAGTTGGCAGGGTATAAAACGATTATCTGGGATGGTAAAAACGAAAGCGGGCAACAGATTGCTTCCGGATTTTACTTCTACCGCATGGCCACGGAAAAATATAGAAAGGTTCGTAAGATGCTGCTCATTCGCTAGTTTTAAATACGCCCCAGCGTATTGCAGGGGAATTAAAGCACAAAAGGAAGATAAACACCACACCTTCCGTTGATCCTGAGTTTTTCGAGAATTAGGGCGTGTTGACAATTAGGCGGAACAGCAGATTTTGAGAGTTTTTTTCGTCTAATGAGGCGTTTTTTGAGCCACGATGTTATTCATCTCGCGAAAAAAACAACAAAATCAGGCGGAAAAAATGCCAAAATCTGTGTTTGCGATTAATTGTCAACACGCTCTAAGGATCAGTGATTTGTTTTTTTAAGCTTATTAATAAATTCCCCTACTTGATTCCCGCCAGCACCAGATCCGATTCAATATCTACCAGACTAGAGTAGAATAACAAGCGGCGATCCGGGGAGATAGTAAACAATACCGTTGCATCGACAACAAAGTCCTTAATCGAATGAACAATTTCGATCTCTCCGCTGCTAAAATTATAGTGGGCGATTGAAAATGTATTATTATCAGCCAGCTTAAAAAATAAACCGCTATCGGAAAGCCGCCAGGCATTTGTTTGCGGCTGACAATGCAGTGAATAGACTTTCTCCGCAGCACCGCGTTTTTCCAAATCTAAACGCCACAGACCGGTCTCATCCGCAGCACGGGTAAAATACAAATATTTGCCATCGGGAGACGCTTC
>JAUIFT010000580.1 GCA_030430345.1 Calditrichia bacterium
AAATCAATAAAGCCTTAGCACTTATAATAAGCAATATTGATACTAACGGGAATGTAAAACAAGAAAAGGCCGTCAAAAATGACGACCTTTCCGGTTGGGTACCCCCGGTAGGAGTCGAACCTACGCACCCGGCTCCGGAGGCCGGCGCTCTATCCACTGAGCTACGGGGGCAATTGTGACGCAAAAGATAAAGCGGTATTGCAGTGAAAACAACCGAAAATTATTTCAGAAGAAAATAAAGTCCCAAACCAACCACCCCGATAATTAGTAATGGTTCCAGCAGGGAAAATAGTGCGCCAATAATTGTAAACGGTAGAAAAATGATGCCGAAAACCAGGCCGATAATGGCGCCGATAATCTTAAATGGGATTGCCAGCAAAAAAGCGCCCGCCTCCAGGGCAATGCCTAAAGTCTTTAGCACAACCCAGCCAATACCAATCAAAAAAAGTAAACCTAATAATTCAAACATAATCTTTCCCTCATTGTATTATCGCCCTCGATGACTTGTTTTATCTTTACGGGAGGAAATGCCGGAAGTTTAATGAAAATGTTACGAATAGAGAATGTTGAATGCGGAATTGCGAATGCAGAATATAGAGACTCACTCAAATAGTTCTTACTCCCGCATTCCGAATTCCCACTTCAAATCACTCTTCATCCTTTTTCTCAATCCTCCGGGTGAGAATAATGAAGGCGGCTTCCAGGAGAGCGGCGCAGATGAGGACGGTGAAAATATATTTCAGGTAGAGCAGCGAGAGACTGGCGAATATTTCCGCGGTGATGGCGAGATCCGCCTTATCCAACTGCACTTCCGCCAGTTTGAAACTCATACTGAAGCTTAGCCAGGCGGCAGGGAATTCCAACCAGGCAATCGGGTTGAGGAAAATCTGGGCAATCCCTTTCCAACCGCCAATATCAAAACTGATCACCGCAACATTAAAGCCGGTAAGAAATGCAAACAGGGGAGGGGTGATGATTAAAAATCCAAAGAAAAAACTGCTGAAGAGAGAAATATTATTCAATACCAGGATCAAGAGAAATGTGGCCCAAAAGCCGAGGCCGGTTTTGAAATAATGCTCCATCATGCGAAATATCCAGCGGGGATATTGTAAGAGAAAGCCGATCTCTTTTTCTACGGCAATCGGGCCACAATAAATGCCGATGACAAAAAGCATCGCAGAGAGGTAGAAATATGCCGGATTGACAATTTCAAAGAGATCATTAAACATAATGTGCCTTCCCCAAAAAGAAGTTCGCAGATGGATGGCTGCGAATCGAATAATATAAGAAAAAGTGCGCTCTTATAAAAAAAATAGCCTAATCAATTGTAAATTATATCATATTAAACGGGGCTTTTCCTTGTAGTTTGCAGGCTTATATTGATTATGTATCCAAGGACAAGCAAAGCGAGCAGAAATTCATGAACCGGAAAGTCGTCTCATTCCTTTTTTGGGCATTTACCCTCTTTACTGTTTATAACACCTTAATCCCGTTCAGTTTTGATTACGGATTTGGCGATCTGGCCGGGCAAATCGGCAAAATCAACTGGAAGATGTATTGGGGAGAAGATATTGCCATTACGGACATCGTCGGGAATATCATTCTCTTCATGCCATTTGGTTTCCTGTTGTATATGAAGCTTCAGCAAGATGGCAGCAATCATCCGATACTGATTGCTATTTTGTCCGGGGCGGCACTCAGTTTGAGCATTGAGATTACCCAGTTGTTTATCCAGTCCCGTGATACAGCCCCCCATGATTTATTGAACAATACCCTGGGGAGTTTTGTCGGGGCGGCAGTTGCCTCGATCTATTCCGCCAGCATGGCAGCGACGGCCCGCCGGACATTCTATGATCTGCTTGACCGTAAACCGTTTATTCTGTTGGCAGTCATTATCGCCTTATCGCAGTTTGTTACCGCGGTGATGCCATTTACTGTCTCGATCAGCGTTTCTTCATTAGCGGATAGCGTGAAGGAGTCAAACGTAATACCTTTCACCTATATGCCCATTGGCACCATGCTTTTTGGTTATCATAACGAGAAGACCGAATATCGGATAACGCCGGCTGCGCTGGATAGCCTGCGGCAAGATGGCGTGCCGGAAGAAGTGCTGGCCAAACTGGCAAACCTGCAGGAAGTGGAGAACTCCCGGCGCAGCCGCTTCCTTAACGAAGTGAAACGGGAACTCGGTGGAAAAACCCGCGATAAATACCGGCGAAAGATCCTTCGCCACGCGGAGTTACCGGAGCAGCAGTTCTTCCAGATGTCGAAATGGCTGGAGAGTCTGATTTACTGGATTGCGGTCGGTTACATCCTGATGATCTGCTATCGGATTTACTGGAAGAAAAAACCTTACGGTAACGCCGTACTCTACGGATTGCCGTTGCTCTATTTTTTATTCCTGGAGGGATTTCCACTGATTATTACTTCCCGGATTTCCGATATTAATGATATCATCAGTGGCTACGGGGGAGTGCTCGCCGGTATCGGTTTATATCACCTGCTGAAGCCGATTCGCCGGGCGGGAGTAAAGCGGGACATCGACCTTTTGAAAATTCCCCTGGTGTTTTATTTTGTCTTCATTTTCTTTGCCGGGTTCCGTCCGTTTGACTGGTCGCTGGCGGCAGAGGTGATCAATAAAGATTTAATTGCGGAAAACCTGATTCCCTTCTACGCCTATTTCCGGAAAACCAATTTGTGGAATATGTACGACCTTGTCAGCACAATGGCCTACTTTGTGCCGATTAGCCTGTTCTGGTCTTATGTGCAGCGGGAAAAAGGGCAAGCTTACTCGCAGATATATACCGTAACAATTATTGCCGGATTGGTCGTTGGGGCAATTGTAGAATTCAGTCAATTGCTCTCATTTGAGCGCATCGCGGAAATTACCGATGTGCTCGCTTACGGCACTGGTGGTGCAATCGGTACTTTTCTGGTTTACTATTATCACCATCAAATAATACCGACCTTGAAAATGGTGAAACAGGGAACGCTGCGCTTGTAAAAAAGTGGCAGTAGCAATTGGCAGGCTAAAACTTTCGTTAAGAGGCTTTAATTTCAGTCTGTGAATGATTTGACTTCATTGCCACTGCCACTGTCACTACTTCAACAACGTATCGAGGGCAGATCGAATAGCAT
>JAUIFT010000581.1 GCA_030430345.1 Calditrichia bacterium
CGGAACGCCAAGGCCTTGTTCGACAACTTCTACGCCGGGAGCGGAAATGTCAGTGATCGGTTCGAAAGCGTAATAAACATTATACGTTTCGTTGCTTTCGTTCGGCGTATCTGACCAGGTAACCAGATTGGAGAGATTGTCCGCAACAGCAAATACAGGATTCGGTGCTTCCGGGGGAATATTGTCGATTTCCGGTTTACCGGTCCACATATCGTCAAAATAGATTACATGACCATTACCGGTACCTTCAGCCATTAATTCGAACTTAACTACCGCGGAAGTGTCGAAGCTGGCGCCAGTTTCAAAATCTACAATATCGCGCAGGGGAATTTCAATATTCCACCACTGATCATTATATCCGCCACCTGGCTCGTCAATCGTTTTCTTGATCGCATTACCAGCGGCATCGGCGAATTGAGCACGCAGTGTGCTGGTGCCAGTCGGTGCTTTGATCTTAAATTTCAAAGAGTCGATAGCCCAACGGAAATTCAGGAATTGCGGATCAAACTCCCATACCAAACCAGTCCACGGTTGACCAGCATCCTGGGTCCACTTTAAAGCAGCAGTCTGCGGGTCAAAGCCAGCTTCTGGGACAACTTCGGTGCTGCCATTCCAGAAGCTATGGGTCATATCGCCAGGAATAACACTACCATTAAAGAAAATTACCGGCAATTCACGAGCACCGGAGAAACCAAGTGCATCGAAGATGATTTTCCCGGAATGGACTGAGAAATCCTGGGGAGCATCGATAGAAATTTCCATACCGATACCTTTAATGGCGTTCAGATTCAATTCGTCGTTACCGGCTACACCGGACCAGCCAGTTCTCCAGAAACCATTACTGCCCGTTTGGGCTGCGGAACCAATGTTCTCCAACGGTAAAACAATTTCGGTCCACCCCGGCGCATCATCAAGCACATACTCGAAGGAATACCAGAGTTCGGTGTTACCTGCATCATAAGTATTAACCGGCGCATCACTGACGTCGAACAACTGCAGGCGTAAGTGAATGCGTCCCGGATCGGATGATGCGGTTTCATTATAATACCACAAAGAAAGATTCTCGAATGCGGAAAAATTCCATACAGAGAACGAATCCGGGTGCCAGATTTCGTACTTGGTAAAACCACCCCAACTTTCGGCTCTTTCTACCTGCCACTCATAACCGAGTGCGGCAGCGCCCTGGTTGACGATCGATTCTTCTACCGAAAGAACTACCCAGCTCGTATCAGAAACAGATGCATACGTACTGATATAGTTCGAATCGGGATGTGTATCCAATGGATCAAACATAAAGGACTGTGCCTGGGCAGTTACGCTGATCATCAGGATAGCACAAAACAATAGCCAGCATCTCTTCATAATGCTAGACCTCCTGCGTTAGATGAATATTAAAGGATTTAGGTATTTTAGGTGATAACATTTTTCTACGTTTCTCTCTTAATGAAAATTTTCCCGATAATACATTCTCACCGGCTGATGAGCGATGAGTTCATCCGGCTTCTCGATTTTCTTGCTGAGATTTTCTTGCTGAATGCTTACGGCATAAACCTTGCACAGACTGTCCGCTTGTTCCATCCTGGCGTTTTTGAATTTGAAATCCAGTAAAACATCTTTCACAGTGCGATCGTCCAGCTTCCCTTTGGAAAGATTCTTCAATCTGGCAAATGCTTCACTGTTGCGGAAATCCTCAATTTCTGTTTCGGTAACCGTTAAGCGCTTCCGCATTTGCTGCATGCGGAAGCGTGACAGGATTGCATCGGTTTGTTGTTCTACTGCTGACTGCACTTCCGCCGTTTCGTCCAGCCCTTCCTGTGCTGCTGTCTCTGCCAGGTAATGGTTCCGTGCGGCCTGGTAAAGCGCTTTCTTTAATGCCGGGGCCATGTTGACTTGCGGGCGTAAACCGGTCGGCATGTTAAACAAGTCTTCCAGAAACTCACGAATGGTCATACTACCGCCAGTAAAGCTGATCAGTAAATCATCCTGGAAATCTTTCAGTGTGGAACCGGTTTCCGTGATCTCGTTATTGTCCAGATAAAGCGGCAAGGAATTATCTGATTGTTTATGTTGAACAACCTGGTTAAATGTCTTCGCCAGCTGAATAAATGCTTCGCGGTGAATGGTCACTTTTTTCCCTTGCAAAATCTGAGCAACATAACGGTCGGAAATTACTTTCGCCCGGCGTTCAAACAGCACTTTTTTCAGCTTGCTCTTTTTCTCCGCTAATTCCATTTTGGAGCGAAATACGTCGCGTTCCCCATTAATTAGCTTCACAACCATAAATTGGTCGTCCACCTTTATCGGGCCGCGGACTTCATCCAGCTGCATCTGAAATACAACTTCCTCCAGAGGCTCAGCCATGTCGCCAAAACTAAACATCGGGGAAACAGCCTTCTCGTCCGTCGGGGAAACCACTATTTGTGCAAACGTTTTCGTGTTAAGTGCGACCCGGTAATCTGCTGCTTTCAAAGAGTCTGCGGTTTTGATATACTGGAATTGAACTTTGGTTTTGCTGTTATGATAGGCCTGTTCGTAGGCGGCTTCCTGAATTTCAACTTTGGATTCAACATGCTTCCGGTAAAGCGCTTTGATCGCCTCTTTTTTCTGAATAAATGCGACTTGCCCGGCGACTCGCGGATCTTCTAACGCCCCTTCGCTAATCGCTGCCTGGGCAAACAGTTTTTGCTCGACCAGGTATGCCAGCTGATTATTGAAGGACTCTTCAGTAGTTAACCCTCTCCCCCATTTCGGCTCCAGATGGTAACTGAGCCAGAGCTGCTGCCAATCAACCGCCCGTTCACCAATATCGGCAATTACAATTTTTTCATCCTGGCTATCGTTGCTATTCTGGCAACTGCTTAGGCAGAGAAAAAGGCTTGCAATGATTAGAAAACTGTAACCGTATCTCATATTTTATCCTGAGTTAAACTTGATATCCGGTAACTAAAAAAGATTTCGCCAGAGGCTGATTATTGCTGCAACTAGCATTAAAGAAAAAAAGAACAGCTGCCGGCGAGAGGCTGATAAGAACTCCGCCAACAAAGCTCTTCCCCGGGCCAGCGTGAATCCGGAGATTGTATAGGCGGATACATCTTTGCGATCGTTTGGAGACAAAAAACTGCCGGCGAT
>JAUIFT010000582.1 GCA_030430345.1 Calditrichia bacterium
GTTCGCCGCCGAGTTGGTCGGATTGGGAAAAACGGAAACTGCCAATCTTTCCGGAATGCTGAAAAGCGGATCAGTGGTCGGTGGGTCGATCCCGGTAACAGCGAGCAGATTGTCGATAATCTCAATCATCTGTGGTGGATCATATTCCAGATTGAGGTAACGCAATATTCCCTGCTGATCGATAATCGCGTCCAGCGGAAAAGGGGAAAATCCCTGGATGCGATAGGTTGACCATAACGATCCGTCCGTGTCCATTAATAGTGGATAGGTAAGACCGAAATTTTGTCTGAAGATGCGAATAACGTCTTCACTCTCTTCGCGATTGATGCCAAGAATTACCACCTTGCTGCTATCGTAAGATTGCTGAAAAGTAGTCACCACGTCCGACAACTCCGGACCACAAACCGGTCACCAGGTGGCGAAGAAGATTAGCAGAACCACTTTGCCGCGATACTGCTCCAGCATGTGAATATTGCCGTCGATATCATTCAGGGTAAATCCGACCGCACTGTCCCCGGGAGATAAGCGGGATTCCCCCCCAAAAACACTTATTCGTTTTTCTGCTTCATCGGGATCGTTGTTCGAAAATGTCAGCACGGTGAAACGGGTACCCACGCCAGTGGGGGTAAAGGTGATATCCACCCGGCCGGTATCGCCGGGAGGAACAGAAAGAGTGGTCGGCGAAATGGTAAATTGCGGTAGGGGAGAGGTGATATTGTTAATCTCCAAATCGCTCTCACCGAGGTTATGGATGCGGTACTCTTCAGTAATTGGAACTCCCACCCCCTGGAAACCGAAATCATGATCTTCCGGTTTTATATGGATGTCTGGCACGGCAAAATCTTCAAAATTGTAAGCACGGAATTCCCACCAGTCGGTAACAAACACCCGGCCATCCCGCGCAGCAATGCCCATGGCGCGGAGCGGCGTTTCTTCAGTAGCAATCCGGACCGGGTTGAGTGGATCGGAAACATTGACGGCTTCTACCAGTTCCCAACTGGCGGTAAAAATGACGCCGTTGTCGTAAGCGAGATGATTTGTCAGGCCAAATCCGCCGCGATAATTGCTGAGAAATTGCGGCTGAGCGGGATTAGAGACATCAACAATATCAAACCCGGCAGCACCGACGGCAATATAGGCGAGGTCATTGTGGACGATAACCTCTTTGCAGTAACCGCTCAGGGGGATACTGGAAATATATTTCGGACTCGCCGGCTCCGATAGATTGAATATTTTTAGCCCGGACGGTCCGTCAGCGATATAAAGCATGTCGCCATCGAGAAATACATCCCAGGTATTTTCCAGGTTGGTGTTTTCCACAGCTATTTGCGTAGGACTGGCAGGATCGGAAATATCTAAAATCTCCAAACCGTCACTATGCACCGCCGCCCAGGCAATTGAGTCCCGAAAGACAACGCTTTCATAAGCAAATTCATTATGACAGTAACGCGTTAATAAATCAGGATTGGTGACATTGCTGATATCGATAAAATCCAGACCATCTTCCCGTGCAGCAGCAACAGCCAGAGACCCGGTAGCCTGTCCATTGTAGTAGCGTTCCAATATCGTGGGAGGTGTATGACGGCCAATCAACTGTGGTTCATTTGTATCGGAAACATCAATAAAAAGAAAGCCTCCTACCCCAAGTACGTAGATCAAATCAGGATTGTCCGGATATACTTCCGCGTCGAGAATTTCTACAAAGAAAGTGAACTCTTCTATGCCGGTTTCCCGAAATTCATCCTGGGCGCTGGCCGGGAAAATGCTGAACAGCAAAAGGATGAGCGCCAGAGGATGCTTTATTAGCGTAGAGCGTTTTTCGTTTTTCGTTGTTCGTTCCTCGATAATCCTACTGGTTACTTATGAGATGGATTACACTTTTATTTTTGGTTTTTATCGCGTCTACAAATATGAAAAGTAGTAAAAGGAAGAAATATAAGTTAGCTTACGAAAACTAGCAATTGATTGCAATCGATCAACGATCAACGAATTTTCAAAACAATTGCCAGGGAATAATATCATATCTGCTCAGCACCCAATAGACACCAGCTAAAACAGCAAGTGTTACAATAATGACAAACCACCAACTGCGATTAGCGATGCCCCGGGATCCTGGAGGATAATTCGGCCGGTGCGTGAAGGTATGGGACTGAAGACGATTTAAACGCATGCGGGCATTAATGCCCCAGCCGGCTCCCTCAAGAATCGCACTGAGATCCCGGCGGGAAAGTTTTAAATAAGCGCTGATGGTGGCCGGTAGAATAACTGCCAGTAATGCGGCCAGCAGACCCCCTAAAATATCCATTACGGTCATGCTGGATAAAGTCTTGGTGATAAACGCCAGGGAGGAACCCAAAGCTGCAACGGCGATGCCGCCCCCGGCAAGCAGGCCACCCTGGGAATTCTGGTTGGCTTTCTTCGGTTGCGCCGGTGGATTATCCGCTGCTTTCTGAACGGTGGTGACAACTTGCGATCCTTTCGATTCCAATTTCTTTTCCGCCTGCGAGGTGATGTCTTCCAGTTTACCGCTGATGGTATGGCCCAGCCGAATAAAAGGCGCAATGATTGCTTCCCGCAGGCTAATTGGATTCTCAACAATTTCAGCGATCATCGCATGTCTTTCAACATTATAGACATCACGGAATATGCCCCACTTCCCGATGTGCAAGTTGCCGCGATTACCGGCAGTAACCGGCACCGCTACCTCATATAATTTCCCTCCTTCCTTGGAACTGATTTCCACGTACATAATGAACATATTGCTGCGGCTACTGGGGATAATGTGTTTTTTCCGGTCCGGCACTTTTACGGCCATGCTGAAATGCCGTCCGTCCATAATCAAGGTGCCCATTTCAAACAGCGCCCGGGCATCCGGATTATATAGTTCCGGAAAGCTGACGAAGCTGTTTACGAAAGAGATAATGTTCGCCTGATAAAGAATTAATTTCTCCACCATCTGCAGATTACTCAAGGCATAGGCGGTGCGATGACTGCCTTCGATCAAATACCGAACGGTATCCCGGTAAGAATCCTCGGCAATGTAGCTGCGGAGGGTATCAACCGATATTTTGTCCATTGCCGAGTCGGGTTTTTCCGTCAGCCATTGCTGATGTGCTTCAAATGC
>JAUIFT010000583.1 GCA_030430345.1 Calditrichia bacterium
CCTGCTGTTCTTTTTCAGTGAGATGATTTAATAAAGTTGGAGAAAGGAATAACGCCGGCTTCAGGAAGCCGGTAACAAAAACGAATGGAAAGCGATTTTCGAAAGTAAACATTTCGGGCAATCGTTTTAAACCGAGGCTATCCGCTACTGCGCGGCAGCGGAGCAGGAAATCGCCATACTCACTTTCATTGAAACGGGCGTGGGTTTGCTTCAGGCGGAAAACCGCAAAATGATGGAGCATTATCTTGCCAAGCCAAAATCCCCCGAGAAAAAGATTAAAGGTCATTAATAAATCATCCGCTTCACAGTAGACCGGATTGGTAAAAATATAGAGCAATGTTACCACGGCTTTACTAAAAATGCCGGCCAGCCAATCAATCATCATTTTGCCTTTTTTTTGCTTCAATCATTTCGGCGAGCTGATGAATCCGCGCCGGATCCTCATTACCAACCAGGTCGACGAACTGACTCATCACCGGTGTCGCAAAATCATCCAGCAGGCCATTGATAATTTGTTTCAGGGTCGATTGCATAAACTCATCCCGGGAGGCAGCGGCATTATAAACATAGGCCTGCCGTTGCTTCTTTTTTACCAACAGTCCTTTGTCCGCCAGGCGGGACATTACCGTCATCACTGTTGTATACGCAATTTTTCGTTTCCGCTTAAGGATCTCATAAATATCGCGAACCAAAAAGTCCTGATCTTTCCAGGCAATTTCCATAATTTCAGCCTCCAGATCACCAAGGATTTTTCGCAGACCTTTTTTATGCGGATTGAATGTAAACGAACGGAAATCGAGTGCCATAATAGTTACCTGTATTTTTTCCAAACTTACGTCGCTGCAAAAGTTTGGTTACAAATACTGTCATCATCAGGAAGATTCATGAGAAGGTTGCGCTTTACTGAAAGACATCAAAGTCGAAATATTTCCCAATCATCGGTCAGCGCCCAATCGACATGGCTTTCATATTGCTTCAATCAACGCTCCCATTGGGGATCGGCGTAGGGATGAGCGAAGCGACTGGTACCCGCTTTAAACAATTGCAGGCTGGACCAGCGAGACTTTTTTGAGGCATTCACTTTGATAGTATCCAAGATCGCTTCATTTATTTTTACCGGATAGATAGCAGCCAGCGAGTCGGCTTTATCGGCCAGGTAACGATTACGGGCCTTGCCAATTGCATCGGAACGGGCCCGGCTGGCAAGCTTTTCGAAATCCGGCAGATCATCTTTGCGGATTTTATAACGATTTTTATTCTCTTCGAAAAAGGCTTTCACCGCAGAATCCGGCAAGGAAATTCCCCGGGCAAAATGCTGGCGGGCTTCACTGTAAACCCAGCTATCCCGCCAGAGACCTAACTCCTTATAAATATCCGGCGATTTATCCAGCCCTTTACTGCGGGCTTCTTTTCGCATAAAGTGATCGCGAATGCCCAGGGCGACGGCGTCATTAACCACATCTTTCAGCGTGCGCTTCCCGTCTTTACTGCCTTCCATAATGTAGCTAAGATTCAAACCTTCCAGAAACTCTCCGATGGGAATGGCGCCTTCATTATGGGTAACCAACGGTTTGTCAAAATTTTCATGAAGCCTGCTCATTGCCGGATAATCCGCCGTTGCTTGCCTCACTGCCAGCAGAAAATTGCCCGGTTGGGTGACGGCATTGCGTCGCCATTCTTGCAACGCTTTTAGCAACATCGTAAAACTATCACCTTTGGTAACGATGTTTTTCGGCGTTAATAAATCCGCGACATACTGTTTTACCGCGGCCTGTACGCGACGATAGTAAAGTATTTGTTCAAACTGCGAAGCTTTGTTTTTGTATTCCGTATCGAGCACTCCCGAACGGCGGATATCAAGCACCTGAAAGATGGTATATTCCCCGTTAATTTCTACAGGATCAGATACTTCCCCGATGGGCAGGTTCTGAATCGCATTCATAACTTCCGGTGGGGTTTCCATCCAGGAGATGTAATTTGTCTCCAGATCCTGCGGGCGGATTTGCCATTCCGGATTGTTTTCCATCAACTCTCCGCTCACTTCTGCATACCCCCGCTCCTGCATTGCTGCCGCAATCCATTCGGCTTTTTCCGGATCGCTTTCCGTCCAGTAACGAAATTTGAAGCTCACTTTCGATTTATTGATCGCTTCGCGGATATCTGCTTCACTAATCTTGATTTTGCTTTTAACTTCCACATCGACAAGTTTTTCGATGATTAGCTCATTCAACAATTGTGCTTCCGCGTTGCGAACATTCTCCGACTCTTGCAACCCCAGATTATATCCTTCCAGGGCGAGTAGTTTTTCCTTTATCATCCAACCGAGATAACTCCTTTTCCGGTCTTCCCCGGTCTTTAAATGCGCAAAGCCCGTTTCATAATTTCGCCGGAACTCTCTGACGGTAATGGCTTCGTCTCCGATTTTCACCAACACACGATCTTCCGGAGATGCCGGTTCACTCTCGCCGCAAGACGCGAACAGGATAAAAAATAGAACAGCAGCAATTGGAATGTATTTTTTCAATTTATTTATCATCATATGCCTCTAGCAACGCTAACGCTTGTTGTTAAAAATAGTTCAAGATTTTCGGGAATATAAATACAGACATCAGTGGAAGTAAACAGGAGAGGATTTTTCACGCAATTGCTCAAATTACACGGCGCATCGCACTTTAGATCAAGTGGGATGCGCCGTTAAAAAACAGACAGAATTTATATTTTATTTAGAAAGTCAAACCTAAAGAAAAACGATGAACGCTTTCAAAGGGGCCCCAGTCAGAATAGGCATAATCGACACGGAATCCCATTTGGCCACGCTGATAGTAGTCTACACCACCCCCCAGTGTTAAGCCGTTTACTGCTTCGCGCTCATAGATGCTTTCATAACCGGCGCGCAGAAAAAAGATACCGGCATAACCATACTCCGCACCAACGTTGACATATTCTGTCGAATGGCTGGGATGATTAAGATCGGTGGTTAGCAGCAGGCTGCCCAATCCGCCGAGTTCCTGGGCTGGCGCGCGGCCTTGTACGTCCCGGCTTTCATTCTTGCTGCGGCTGCCGTCTTCATGTTTCTGTTCCTGCGCGATGCGCCGGACGATCCCGTTGAGCACGACTTCTCG
>JAUIFT010000584.1 GCA_030430345.1 Calditrichia bacterium
TGGTGACGTAAATTTTCATAATCAGCTAATGCCTCAACCAGCGTAAGTATGCTGGGAATGTCATCGCTTGAAGCTTCCCGGATATGAAACTTCACTTAAAATCCTGCCTGTTTCCTATTTGATCAATAATATCTTTAGCGGTTTTCCCCGAAGCGCCTTGCCAGTATTGGATTCACCAGACATTTTGAGAAAATATATACCGGAGACAGCTTCCTGATTGCTATTGTCGGCGATCGCCCATTTCACCTGATGAGCGCCAGCTGGGTAAAATGAATTTACAAGGGTTGCTATTTTTTGTCCGAGAATATTGAATACTTCCAGCTTAACCCTGGCTGGTTGGGATAATCGAAAGGGAATAATCGTTTCTCCATTGAATGGATTGGGGTAATTTTTGCCCAGCTGGAAAACATTGCTTATAGTTGATAAATCGCCTTCATCAACACCAAGAGGATTGTTGCTCATTCCCGGCGTCGGCGAATTAAATGATTGCCAGGCGGCGGCACCATCAGCAACTCTACCAAAAGAGACATCCGTTACCTGAAATCCGTAACTAATTGAGTCAATGACGAGAGAATCAGCATTAAATAAACCAACTTGTTCTCCATCCCGGGAGAGGCGAAATGGGGCATGAAGCGGTCCCTGGGCGGGCGTTCCGTCAATCCAGAGAAGCAAGTGACTGCCTGGCGCTATGCTGGTATCCGGCAATGCCCACTTGGTTGGATTATTCAGGTTGTCACTCAGAAATTTGTCACCGAGCCAAATGGTACTGTCTTCGCCATTGTATAGTTCTACCCAATCATCAAATTCGCCATAGGGATCGCTGATGGTTAAATCGTTACTTGCCATAAATTCATTGATAAACAGGGCGGCCTGCGGCAGGCCGCTCAATATCCGTAATGAATTGGCCGGCGCTCCGGCGGGACTGTTTGTAGAAGTGTTATTGTTGTCAGTTGCCCGGATGTAGTAAGAAATAGCCTGATTGGCACCAACCGCATCGAGAATTACACCGTAAGTGCCGTCATTGGCTGCACCGTCGTTATGCTGCCCGTCGTCAAGCATTGCCAGGCTTTGCCAGCCACTGCCGTCATTAAAATAGAAATCAACATTCAGTGTTGTCGGCGATTCATCCTCGAGAAAGGCGAGAACCGTGATAGGGTCATCCGGACCGGGCAATGCAGGCGTGTGGCGAACATAGGAAATAATTGGCGGAATAGGATGAATAGACATTTGAGCAACCGCGCTATTATTACGGCTTTGGATATAAGGTTTTAATCCATAGGTAACATGCGCACCAAGTGCCTGCGTGTATGAGTTATGGAAATCGTCGATTGTATATCCATAATCCAGTGTGCGGAAAATATCCGCTTCTGCCGAAGGTGCGATCATATCATGGATAAGGTCGATTTTCGGTTCCATGTAACCGGGATTAAACGTCTGCGAAAGCAACTGCTGTATGTAAAAAGTGTAACGATCATTATACAAATCGATTGAGAGAATGCGGTCTGCCATCGGCCGGGATTCACTCGGATGTCCCCAGTCATATATCGAACGATCTCCCCAGTCAATCCCCGGAGATATGCCATCCCACCAAATCCCAAAAGTATTGTCCAGGTCATATGGGATATATTCGAACTTGCCGGTAGTTGTGTTATTATAAAGGTAAAAGTTGTTCTTGTTAAACCAGAGGTTGTCCCAGTGGCCAACGACAACCTCAACAGCAATTGCCCGCAAATAGTCGTTAACATTAAAGACCTTTTCAAGCTCATTTACCAGTTCATTATCCGGTGTCAGGTTCAGTACCGAAATGAGATTGGCCAGGTCACTATAATCATCCTGTTGCACGTTGGTCTTTAAATCATAAGCCCGGCGGTCGCCCTGAAAAAATTTATATGAATTTGGATTGTCGTTGATATAATTCATATCCGCCGGCCAGAGGCATTTATAGAGGTTGCCATCGTTGGCGCCGAAACGGGAGTTTACAAAATTTTCATCAATATGTTCAACGTTAATGTAGAGACCGAAATATTGATTGTTGATGTAAAGTTCGGTATAGCTGCTGCGCGGGGCAGGGACATTGTTCCGGCGCATGATATCCCAGCTCAATTTGGAGCGAATAATGGAGGGATCATTGTGCTCGCCATTAAGATTCAATTTTTCCAGTCCGTAAAACTTTCTGCCGGGGAAAAAAGTATTGAAGGATACTTTGAAGGATTTTTTCGCCGAATACCGCGAGGTATTACCACGGAGCCGGAAGCCGATCGTGTCTACCGATTCGGTAATGAAGCCGTTGTCGAACATAAAATTGGCCGGAAATTCATGATCGCTTTTGATGTCATCAAAGATCATCTGTAGTGAGTCCGGATCGATGGTGATGTAGATTTTTGCAACGACATCGCTGTTGTATACCGGTAATTCATCGGGGAAATGCGGTTGTGCGTATTGCGGGATTGTAAGAAGCAGAAGGATATTAACAATGATTGCGGAGAGTAATACTTTCATACAAAAAGAAGACCTTCCTTAGTTTGGGGCAAAAATGTCAACCAGCCACAGGCTAAGCTCCGGCACATAAGTAATGATGATTAATGCGATCAGGAGAATCGCCAGAAAAGGCAGGGATGCTGCGTATAGTTTGACGATCGGTTTTTCGAAGCGAATACTGGCAATAAAGAGGTTCATCCCTACCGGAGGCGTTGTATACCCAATGCCCAGGTTCGCCAGAAATATAATGCCTAAATGAACCGGATCAACGCCAAAATTTTGCGCAATGGGAATAATTAGCGGGGCGATTACCAGAATTGCCGAAAATATATCCATAACAGCGCCAACAACGAGGAGGAAAATGTTCAAAGTAGCCAGGAAGACCAGTTTGCTATCGATGAATGTTTTCATGAATTCGAGAATTACCATGGGGATTTCTTCATCGATCATGTAATTCGCCATGCCCAGTGCGGCACCAAGAATCAAAAGTATCGCACCGACCAGCACCATGCTCTCCCGGGTCACGCGCGGAAGGTCGGTTTTGATGTTCAGATCTTTGTAAATAAAAACTTCAACGATTAACACATAAAAAGCGGTTACGGCCGCCGCCTCCGTGGGAGTGAAGATGCCGCC
>JAUIFT010000585.1 GCA_030430345.1 Calditrichia bacterium
CTTCGTAGGCAGCATCAATCTGGCAGAGATGGTTCAAAATTTCCGCAAAAAGGTGATAGAGATTTTTCAGGCGGTCTAAATCTTTAACAACGCCGGTTGTTTCGAAGTAAAGCTCATCAACTCCCCTGGGGAAATGTTGGCCAAACCATCCTTCGTCCGGACGAACCTCCAGGCGCACTTCCGGTTCATTTTCGATCATCTCCCGAATGCGTGGATTCGCAAAGAGGGCTTTCAGTTTGTCCTCATCATTTCCTTTAATGACATATTTCTCATCGAAATTTTCGAATCCGACCGTCACATCCTGCATACCGAGCATCTTTGCCCAATTGCTAAAAATAGTTTCCGGGTAAATCTGGAACTGGAAATTCCCTTTATTAATGTAAGGAGCGCGCATCCGGGTAAAGGACATCGTAATGCCGTTCATTGCCGTCTCTTTATAGACATCGAGGGTAAACACCCATTCCCCGTGGCTTAGCTCAACTTTCTTTTTGAGCACATCTTCAGTAAATCTGCCATCGAGCTCTTCACAGAGTTTTAACCAAATCTCTTTATGATTCCCATTAAAATGTTGTTTTAAGTTGGCCATTTGCTTTCTCCGAGAGTATTGAATTCGACTTTTCAAACTCGGAATTTAGAATTCCGAATTTAATTATTCTGCGTTTTTCGATAAAAGATCATCGGGTCATAAAAAGTTACCTGAAATCTTTCCGGTGCTCCGCCTTCATCAAGGTAGAAACTGATAAAGGATTTTGCAGGCATGTCATAAATAGGATTATCCCAGGTGATGCGAAAAGTATTGTAATGCCAATGTTCCAAATAGCCACGATGCCGGACATTATATTCGAACCAAAGTTTATCATTCTTTAAAGAAAGGACCACGCTCCCGGAAAGATCATTGTGATAAGTACCCGCAAATGTTGCCAGCGGCAATGAAGGTTTGGTGCCTTTCTGTTGCCCGGACTGAATTTTCTCTTCGCTCTCTGCAGCACTCTGCTTCAAATTTTCCCGTGCATTGAGCATTTCCGCCGACCAGTCTCTTTCGCCAATTTCGAGGAGAACATCAAGGATACGATGGGTAATTGCCCGGGTCGGACTGCTGGGGGCAAAATTTGTCACAACCATAATGCCCAGTCCTTCGGAAGGAACCAGGGTTTGCAGGGATATCATCCCGGACATTCCTCCCCCATGCCCTACCAACTTAATGCCCTGGTAGTCGGAAAGAAACCAACCAAGTCCATATCCCGAAAACTGCCGCTGGTAAAATTTTTCCGCGTAGCTGGAAACAGGCACAGGCATGTGCATACTATGTAATTCACGCATTTGACTTTCACTGACCAGCGCCTCTCCATTTACTTTGCCTTTATTCAGGTTAAAGCGCATCCATTGAGCCATATCATTCACACTGGCGTTTACTGCCGCAGCCGGGGCGACATTATCCAGATTATCATAGGGAATTGCTGTTAGCGTACCTTTTACATACTCGTGGGGAGAAGCGACATTATCTGTTTCCGGCAAATTTCGGACGCTGGTATTTGCTCTTGTCATCCCCAGCGGTTGAAAAATCCGTTCACTCATCAAATCATCCCAGCTTTTTCCGGCAACTTTAGCGGACAATTCACCGGCCACCAGAAACATCAGGTTTTGATATTGGTATTTGCTGCGAAAAGGGGCCGTTGGCGCCAGGTAGCGCATCCGCCGCAGTATTTCTGCCCGGGAAAGATTATGCCCGATCCATAAATGATCGCCGCCGTAAGTTGGCAATCCACCGCGGTGTGTCACCAGATCGCGAATCGTCAGTGTCCGGGTAACATAGGGGTCATACATTTGAAAATCCGGTAAATAGTTGATCACGGGATCATCCCATGCCAGCAAGCCGGCATCGACTTGCATCGCCAGCAAGGTCGTGGTAAACGCTTTGCTGTTCGAGGCGACGGCGAAGAGTGTATTTTCATCCACTTTTGCAGATTCCCCTAAAGTTCGCACGCCAAAACCTTTGGCAAAAATAATATTGTCATCTTTAACAATTGCGACGGCCAGGCCGGGAATATTCCAATCCTGACGGGTTTTCTCAATATATTTCTCCAGCACTTCCAGTTTTCCGGTTTGTGCCGGTAAAGGATTTACCAGTAATAGAAACAAAACAGCAATCTGAACAAAGGCTTTATAATACTGGGATAATCTCATTAGGCATACTCCTGACAAACAGTTGGATTCTTACGAATTAACAATAACGCTACCAATTTATACCCACAAGGTAAAGCTTTTTCTGTTTATTTCAAACCTTCGATGGGGGATGCTTTATTTCATTTGACATTCTCCCCCAAAGCCGATAAATTCTCATCAGGGAATCAGTTAAATGCGACTGAAGATGGCTTTCCGGGTTTCGGTAATCCAGCTTCTTAACACTGGAAATGATTATTCTTAAACACAGGTGGAAAAATGGCCAAGCTTCGATTTATGGGTGCGAACCGAACGGTTACCGGCTCCCGGCATATGCTGGAAGTGGATGGGAAGAGAATTCTTGTTGATTGCGGAATGTTTCAGGGCAAAAAGGAAAATCGCCTGAAGAACTGGGACCCATTTCCGGTTGATCCTGCCGATATCGACCATTTACTCTTTACCCATGCCCATATCGATCATACCGGATATTTTCCCCGTTTCTACCGAAATGGATTTGCCGGCAATGCCCACTGCACCCACGCTTCCTACGATTTAATTGAAATTTTACTGCGGGACAGTGCTTTCCTCCAGGAAGAAGATGCTGCCTGGGCCAACAAAAAAGGCTTCAGCAAACACCGGCCGGCACTTCCCCTATACACCATAGAAGATGCAGAAAATGCCTTAAAATGTTTTGTGGGTCATCATTATGGCGAGAGCCTTTTTATTGACAACCTGCGTATTAAGTTCAAAGATGCCGGTCATATACTCGGCTCTTCTTTCATAGAGATTCGCCGGAAGGACCAGGATCATTCCCGCAAAATCGTATTTAGCGGCGATATCGGCCGTCCGGAAAAACCACTGCTCCGGCCGCCAACACAGGCTTACAATGTCGATTATCTGGTACTGGAATCCACTTACGGCAATCGCCGGCACGAAG
>JAUIFT010000586.1 GCA_030430345.1 Calditrichia bacterium
CTCAAATACGATGATGGTATCGAATAAATCCTGATCCTGGGAAATGCCGCTCCATTCCTGCACTTTCGGCAAGGGGCTATATTCGAATTCGCGCATGGTCAATAGCTGTTGTTGCAAATCCTGCAAAAAATCCAGGACGTTTTTACCGGATGCGAAATTTCCGCGAACCGGCAGTGTATTGATGCACATGCCCGCCATGGTTTCGATGCCAAATATATCCGCCGGTCTTCCGGAAACCGTTGCACCGTGCAGCACATCATCCTGCCCGCTGTGGCGGCTTAACAATGTTGCCCAGGCCCCTTGTAGCAGGGTATTTAAGGTTAAGCGATGTTTTCTGGCAAAATCGCTAAGTGCGGAGGTTGTTCTTTCTGAAATGGTAAATTCATATTGATTATGGCCAGTCCGTTGTTGTGTTTTCGGTAAATTCGCAGCGAGGCTGTCCACCGTGGGACGGGCGCCCTGCAATGTTTTTCGCCAATGATCTTCCGCTGCACTTAAATCCCGCTCTTGTATCCAGGCAATGTAATCCCGGAATGGCAGTGTTGACGGTAAATCCAGCGCTTGATTATTGTTTAGCGCCTCATAAATCTGCACGATTTCCCGTAAGATCATCTGCATCGACCAGCCGTCCAGCAAAAGATGGTGGCAACTCCAGAAAAAACGCCAGTTGGCTGCTGCGGTTTGGCAGAGCGTGAAATGCATTAATGGCGCACGTTTCAGGTCAAATCCCTTTTGGCGTATTTTCGCCTGTAATCTTTCGCTTTCCGCCGCAATTTGTGCCGGTGCCAGCTGTTGCCAATCAATATTCTCCCAGTCGATTCCTACATTTTTACGAACTGCCTGTAACGGTTCATCCAGTCCTTCCCAGACAAAAGCAGTGCGGAGAATACTGTGCCGCTGAATAATTTCCTGCCAGGCGTTTTGAAAAATTGTTTTATCGAAATCGCCGTTGATCTGGCAAGAAAACTGGTTGATATAAAGCCCAGCTCCCGGTGTCGCCAGCGTATGGAATAAGATGCCGGATTGAGCCGGGCTTAAAGGATAGATGTCTTCAACGTTTTTCATTTATTGTATCTCTTTGGAAATGCGAGAAGCCGCTTGTGAAAAAGACAGCTTTACCATGTTTCACTTCAATCGATTTAAGGACAGAGGGCTAGTCGCCCAATAATTTTGATAATTTATTCAATTTCTTTTCATTCAGCTTCGCCAAAGGGAAATCGGAGGCGGTCACACTGATTGTCCTGGCAGAAAGGCAATGATCGATTAATGACTGCAATCTTTCCAGGTAGACCTTCGTCAATTGTTCGACGGTTTCTTTTCGGTGTAAGGCCTTGCTATACACCCAGTGCAGCTCCAACTGCTGCTGCCGTACCAGTGCGTATATTTCCCAAATATGGCTGCGGATACCGCTGGGATGCCGCCCGGCCGACAAGAGATAGTCTCCGGAAAAGAGCGGCATATTCGCCACCAATTGATCTGTTTGACCAAGGTAATTAAACAGAATCTCCGGGGTGGGGGAATGCGCCAGATCGTTATTTCCCGGACGCAAATATTGATAAATCCCATAAGTGGCCCCGCGCTCCGGCACCTGGCGCAGCCGATCCTTGACTTCGACGATACTAGCCGCGGAATTAGCGGGTGTTGCCAATGCGAGAGAAAATGGAAAAATCGCCGTAAACCATCCAATTGTGCGGGTTACATCGACATTGCCAGATAAACTCTCCCGCCCGTGGCCTTCCAGATCGATGCGAAACGGATGTTCGCCGGGCAGCTTGTCCAGGCATTGAGCGAGGGCCGTTAAAAGCAAATCGTTCGCCGTTGCGTGATATGCCCCGGGGGCCTTTTGCAGAAGGTCGCTTGTCTCTTCTTTGCTAAGGCGTATGACAACTGTCTCGGCGCTTTCTTCGATATTGTCTGCTGGAGAATTGCTCTCCAGTTGCAGCTGTGCAGCTTCAGATTTTAGTATTTGCTGCCAATAGACCTTATCTTTTTGCAGGGCGGGCGACTGGGCATAATCTTTTAAAGCATTTGCCCAGCGTTGATAAGAATCGCTTTTTCGGGCGAATTGAACTGGCTGGCTGTTTTCGATCGCTGAATAGGCTTGCTGCAAATCTGTCAGGAATATTTGCCAGGAAACCCCATCTACAACCAGATGGTGAATAGTTAAAAATAATTGGTTCGGCTCACCCTCAAAAAGAACCACGTTTAATAAAGGGCCTGATTCAATATTGAGTGACCCCGCCGCTGCTACTTTTTCCCGTTCTATTTGCACTTCCCGGGCTTCGCTTGTTAAACCGGCAAGATTACAGTGGCGAAAGTTCAGGGTGTTTTCCGAAACCGGCGAAAATGATTGCTGCCATTGCCCGGCTTTCTGGCGGAAACGCAATCTCAACGCATCGTGATGATTGATGACTTCATGAAGGGCTTTTTCCAGCATCTGCCCGTCGACTGCTGCGGCAAACGTCAGGAAGATGGACATATTCCAATGATGCACATTCTCAAAATTATGTTGGAAGAACCAATGTTGTATTGGGGTCAGCGGTGCGCTTCCCTGCACTTTTCCCTGCTCAGCCGATGATGATTCTTTTTGCGCCGCAACCGTCGCCAGCGCGGCAATCGTGGGATGCTTGAACAGTTGCGACGGTGTAAATTGCAGGCCAGCCTGCCGGGCCCGCGCCACTATCTGAATATTCAAAATAGAATCGCCGCCTAAATCAAAAAAATTATCATGCCTGCCCACTTGCCCGATTCTTAAAACATCAGCCCAAATTCCCGCCAGTAAGGCTTCGCGCTCATTTGCCGGCGCAATGAAATCTGCGGCTGAACTGATGGTTTTTTCCGGAGATAGCTTCGGCAGCTGTTTCCGATCGATCTTCCCACTGTCCGTTAGCGGTAAAGATTCCAGGTAGATAAAATGGGCGGGAACCATATAAGCCGGTAATTTTCCGGAGAGAAAACGCCGTAGATCGGTTGACTGCAAAGCCCCGGGACCGGTATAATAAGCGGCCAGCTGCTTTTCGCTTTGTTGGGGGAGCAGGAAAGTTTCATCCCGGGAGAAAGATGCCTTCTCTCCATTCTTCGAGGCTTGATATTCAGA
>JAUIFT010000587.1 GCA_030430345.1 Calditrichia bacterium
CCTTTCTCAATAAAATCAGAGAAGTGGGCGGCGGTTTTGATGTGAAAAGCGACGGAATTGAGTTTTTCTATGATGGTCCTCTTCAAGGGGGAATCCACCTTGAAACCGATGTGCATCCCGGATTTATGACCGACTGGCAACAGCCATTCTGTATTCTACTCACCCAGGCGGAAGGGGTATCGGTCGTTCATGAAACAGTCTATGAGAAGCGATTTGGCTATACCGAAGCTTTAAGGAATATGGGGGCGGATATTCAATTAACGACCTCGTGTTTAGGTAATAAACCCTGCCGTTTCCTTAATCGGGATCATCTCCATAGTTGTATTATCAAAGGGCCTTCCCCCTTGAAAGGCAGTAATATCGAGATTCCTGACCTGCGCGCCGGTTTTGCCTACATTATTGCGGCCCTGGTTGCGGAAGGGGAGAGCAAAATTTCCGGCATTCGGTATGTCGAACGCGGTTATGCCGATGCCCCGGCGAAATTACGGAAAATCGGTGCAATTATTGAGAAGGCGTGAGGGGTATCGTCCACATTCGTAAAGAAAATTCATGAATTTTCTTTACGGCGATGGACGATACTACAACCAACGAACAACGATGAACCACCAACCAACAAAAATCCGGGATAACGTTCCCTTCGCCCCGTTAACCACCTTTGGCACGGGAGGCCCGGCTCGCTTCTTTTTATCTGCTGAAACCATCAAAGATGTTCAGGAGGGATTGATATTTGCCGACCGCAAAAGGATAGCTGTTTTTATCCTTGGCGGTGGTAGCAATGTTGTGGTGAGTGACAATGGATTCCCGGGATTAGTCATGCAGATTGTCCCGAAAGGCATACGCTGGGAAGCGGACGGTGATATTATCCGTTTGTCGGTCGCTGCCGGTGAAGTATGGGATGATATCGTCGCATACGCTGTTGAGCGAGACTGGTGGGGCATTGAAAATCTCTCTGCGATTCCCGGTAATTGCGGCGCCGTTGCCATACAAAATGTCGGCGCATACGGACAGGAAGCCGCAGATGTCATCGAAGCGGTGACGGTGCTCGATCGAAAGGGCGGCGCAATAAAAACCCTCAGCGCAGAAGCGTGCCAATTTGCATACCGGGAAAGCATTTTCAACCGCTCGGCGAAAGATCGCTACATTATCTGGGAAACCCATTTTCGCCTAAGCAGAAAGGGACGGGCGCATACCGGCTATCCCGATGTTCGCAGCTATTTGCAGGAACGGCAAATTGACCATCCTTCTCCCCGGGAGATGCGCACAGCGATTTCAGCAATTCGCGCCCGGAAATTTGCCGATCCTGCCAAAGTCGGCACAGCGGGATCATTCTTTAAGAATATCTATCTTTCAGAAAGCCAGTTTGCAGATTTGGCTAAAAAGCTGGCCAGTATATGTCCCCCGGAAGTAATTAATAAGCTGCAGGATCTCCGGCAGCGGTTTATTTCAGAAGCCGGTATTAAGATTCCCACTGCATTTCTAATCGATCAGGTCTGCGGCTTGAAAGGCTTTCGGATTGGCGGCGCGCAGGTCTCCCCGGCCCAGGCGCTGGCGATCATAAATCCGGAAAAGCGCGCCACAGCGATGGAGGTTCAACAGCTGATCTGGCATGTGCAGGCAGTTGTTCGGGAAAGAACCGGGCTGGAAATCGAATTGGAGCCGGCCCTGGTCGGGTTTGAATAGCATTAAAAAAATATAGCTCAGTATAACTGTTGAATTGAGATGTTAAAATCACATCTCCGGACGAAGCTGCTGAATTTTTTCCCGGTATTCGGTAAGTTTTTGCACGATGCGCATCGGGTCGTCTATTTGATCGGAAATGGCATTCTCAATATCTTTCAGTACCTCATCGACCGGTTTCCAGAAGAGCTTGATGAGATGATGATCCAGCGTATCGGAAATGTTGATGATCTCTTCCAATAACTCGTAACATTCCCCCAAATCCAGTTGTGGATCATTACTTTTTAGCGAATAGCCCAGTGGAATCGTATGCGCTTCTCCATTGATTTTTACCGAGAAATAATCGACAAATAAGTTGCCCCTGGTGGCATTGAGATAATGGCAATTATCGATAATGAAGCGCTCGTCAAGGTAGATGACCGCACCGTTGATTTGCCCATCCCATTCGATGCCTTCGGGAATCTCTTCCGGAAGATGCTCAAACACCACCAGCAAGGTATTCGGCTTACATTTCAGGTGATCATTGAGGTAAGCGTGATAGCGTAAAAAATGGATGGTATCCGGCGTTAACTTGATTTTCAAATCGAGATCGCGGGGCAGAAACATCTCTTCGGCCCGCGCCATCGTGTTGCCTAAATTCACATTACTGTGATCCGGGGACATGGAGGTGACATTGTCCTGAAAAAGATCGGCAAGGTAATCCCGGTAAAGCTCCAGGCTGTTGAAGCTGAGAAAATAGTTCTCGTAAAATTCCTCGTCGAAAAGAATGCCCAGTTCTCCGGATTCCGTCAAATTAATACTGCCGAGTGCTTCCTGCCAGAACAGCGCAACGTCATCACGGATAATTTTCCGGATATCGCTGCCTTCCGTCAGCCACTGCGGTTTTTCAGCTATTATCGTTTCCCGCAGTGTCTCTTCCGGGAAAGTCGCGTCCATATCTATATCGATGCGCTTCTCCGCGGCAATATCTCCCAATTGGGCAATTTCCGTCACCGTCATCATACTGTTGCGGACAACATCGTAATAATATTCAACGCTGTTTCGGGAGAGGATGCCGGGTAGATTGCCTTCTGCCTGCATCGCGGCGCCATCGTCCGTCAAGGTTAATTGGGAGATAGTAACCTCGGCGAGCGATGTGTAATTCGTCGCGCAGTCTACTAATTCCAGGGCAACCAGTTTATCCAGCGAGGGCTTGACAAAATTATTCACTTCCGGCACGCCAAGTATTTCCGCAAACACTTTATCCAGTGTATACTTGCCGTAAGTATCATGGGCGGAAAAACGCTCTACCAATTCGAGAATGCCCTTCTCAAAGAGGGTTGGCTGCCGGGGGATGGCATGTTGAACCGTGCAGTTCAATTTCAGAACCGGGAAGGAGATAGAGAAGCTACCCAACTTCATTAACCGGCACCTCCC
>JAUIFT010000588.1 GCA_030430345.1 Calditrichia bacterium
CGGATTTCAACCGGCCTGGCTAACATCTTTAACATTGGCCGATATGGATCTGATGCATACGATTACCAAGGGACTTTGGAAAAATGTCATCTTTGCTAATTTTATACCCATGCCGACTTCGGACGATCCTTTAGTGCAAAAATACAAAGCTGCTCAGCAAAAATATTATCCGGAAGAACGCTGGAGTATTTTATACATGAATGGCTTTACCACGGCTGAGCTGATTGCCGAAGGTATCCGCCGTTGCGGCAAGGACTTAACTCGGGAAAAATTGATTGAAAATCTTGAAAACATGCAGGATTTTACCCTTAACTTTAAAGACGCTCCCCACAAATACACCTTTGGAAAAGACAGCCGTCAGGGGAGTCGCTCTGTATATTTGTTAAAATGTATAGATGGTACCCAGTTTGAAAAGTTGACGGATTTCGTCGAATCCGACATTGATATCAACGCTGCTATCGAAATGATGAAATCGGGTATTTAAGCGCGTTCTTTAATATAGGGGCAGTTATTGGACTTTAGTGGAAAAACAGTTGTGATTACCGGGGCCGCCTCCGGCATTGGCTTGGCCTGTGCGGAAGCGTTTGCAGCGGGAGGCGCCCGGGTTGTCGTCTCAGATATTAACGAAGCGGCCGGAAGCGAAGCGACGAAGAAAATTAAGGCCGCCGGGGGAGAGGCTTGCTTTCTTTACAGCAATGTGGCTGTTCGGGTAGATGTGCAAGCACTGGTCAAGCAAACGCTCGATGTTTTCGGCCGTTTGGATATAATGGTTAATAATGCCGGAATTGCCGGTGAATTTCAGCCTTTCAGTAATTACAGTTTGGAAGGGTGGGAAAAAGTCATCGGGATTAACCAGAGCGGCGTATTTTTTTGTATGCAGGAAGCATTGAAAGTAATGGAGAAACAGGGAAGTGGCGCCATTGTAAACGTCGCTTCTATTGCCGGGCTTAAAGCGATGAATCGCGCCAGTGCCTATGTTGCCAGCAAACATGCGGTGTTGGGATTAACGAAAGTTGCCGCGATGGAGTATGCCCGCCAGAATATCCGGGTAAATGCAGTGTGCCCGGTTTTTACCCGCACCCCTCTGTTTGAATCTATGTTTGAAATCAATCCGGCATTCGAAGAAAAGCTGAAGCGTAATATTCCCATGGGGCGCTACGGCCGCCCGGAGGATATTGCCAATGCGATTTTATGGCTATCCCATGATGATGCCGAATTTATCACCGGCGTTTGCTTGCCGATAGATGGTGGCATGATGGCTTAAATAAAATTATGAATGCAGAATTTGGAATGCGTAGTTTAGGATAGCAGTTTGAACTTTTTTAATTGGGTAACAACCTTGAGAGGGATTCATTATTTCAAAAAGAGGAGTTGGAAAGAATGCTCTATCCGGTAATTGAAAAATATCTTAGTGAGCGAATTAAAGAGTTCGATCAAATACCCGCAGAAAGAAAAGCGCAATTGGCGGAGCTGGCCGAGTTTGTTCGCCGGAATTCGCAGGAGGGAAATCCGGCAGAATTAAATTTCATTTGTACTCATAATTCCCGCCGGAGTCATTTAACGCAAATTTGGGCGCAAGTGTCTGCCCATTATTTCCGGGTGAATGTGAAGACGTATTCCGGAGGCACGGAAGCGACTGCCTTCAATCCCCGCGCGGTTCGCGCAATTGAGAAATGTGGTTTTCGGATTACAAAAACCGGTGACGATAATAATCCCCTTTATCAACTGGATTTTGCGGAGGAACAGCCCTCTTTAAAATGTTTCTCGAAAGTCTATAGTCATCCTGCCAACCCTCAAAAAAATTACTGTGCGATAATGACCTGTTCATCCGCGGACGAAGCCTGTCCGGTAGTCTTTGGTGCTGCCGCCCGCTTACCGATTCGCTACGAAGATCCAAAGGCTTTTGATGACTCGCCCCGGGAAGCGGAAATGTATGATGAACGCTGTCGCCAGATTGCCCGGGAAATGGCTTATGCCTTTTCCTTGCTGTAAAATTGCCGTCTGGCCAGGAAAATTGGCCTCAAAATAAAAAAACTGAAAAAAAAATTGCAGAACTGCAACCTTTGCTTTATATTTGCGTTGAGAAAATGACTGACGGTCATTTTATTTAAAAGGATTTAAACTAAAGGAAAGACCATGGGTATTGCCGAGCGCCGAGAAAGAGAAAAAGAACAGCGAAGAAACATGATACTGGATGCCGCGGAAAAATTATACTTTAGCAAAGGGATAGAGGTGACAACTATGGATGATGTTGCTGCCGAAGCCGAGCTAAGCAAGGGCACCCTTTATCTCTACTTCAAAAATAAAGATGATATCAATTTTGGCATTAATTTTCGCGGACTGGAAATCTTGAAATCGCTTTTTATTCAAGCGGTAAATTCTACCGGCCAGGGCATCGAAAAAGTGCGGGCCATCGGCGAAGCCTATTTCCGCTTTGCACTGGAACATAGTAATTACTTTCGCATGATGATGTTGATGAATCCCAAAAACATAAATTTTGACGAGTCGGAATCTCATGGCGTTAAGTGTCACGAATGCGCGGAGGAGGTTATGGGAGTCGTTTCCGGTGCGGTGCAGGCTGGCATTGATGACAAATCCATTCGGCCGGAGCTCGACCCGATGAAAACTGCTTACACATTATGGGGACAGTCAACCGGTATCATCCAAATTATTATCATGCAGGGAGAGCATCTCGCTGAACATCATCAGATCGATTCCCAGGAATTCCTTACTTACGGATTTGAAATGATCAATCATTCGCTATTGCCGAAGTAGAAAAGAATTGTGCGTAAATAATATTGTTTAAAATAGGTTATGGTATTGTGCCATAATTTTTTTTGACTACTAAATGACCGGTAGTCATAAAATTAAAAAGAGTAAAGGAGATGTAGGATGGTTCATAGATTGATCTTGTTCGTTCTCTGGTGCTTTAGTGGGCACTTGCTGGCGGATCATCCTGTTCTGGAAAAATATATTGCGGGTGGATTACAGGCAAATCTGGCGCTTCAGGAAAAAGAATTTTCCTATCAGCAAAGCGCTGCGGCATTGCAGCAGGCCCGGGGGATGTTTCTGCCCTCGGCAACTAT
>JAUIFT010000589.1 GCA_030430345.1 Calditrichia bacterium
GTATATTCTCCTTGATGGCCGCTTTAGCATGACCGGGGAAGAAGATCTGAAGTTGGAAATTGGCAATGTCGATATCGCCCCGCTAGCCGCACTCGCTCAAAGTGATGTGCCGGTTGGAGGTGATTTTAACGCGCAAATGCTGCTCAGCGGGAGTGCCGATGCACCGCTGCTGAAAGGATACTTCGCTATCTCTGATGGCAAAATCGCTTCAATGCAATATGACGCTTTTCACACCCGTTTTGATTATGCCCGGGAAAAGTTTTCCTGGGACAGTGGATTCCGCCCCGCTGGGGAAGACAGTATCAGGTTTAGTGGTTTTTTCCCACTCAATCTTGCCTTGAACAATACTGGCAATGTGGTTTACGATAATCGTCCGCTGGAAATTGTTTTACAAACCTCCGGATTGGCACTATCCCGCCTAAATGCCGCGCCGGAAAGTGTCGAGACGCTGGAAGGAACGATTATCAGTGATTTACGAATGACCAATACCTTAAATGATATTCATACCAGTGGATATTTCCGCTTGCAGGAAGGTATTTTACAAGTGCCGGAATTTGGACTGGATTATGATCAGATGCTCGTAGATATCAGCGCTGATAGTGCCCGGATTACCCTGGAAAACCTGCAAATCCATCGTGAGGAAGGGCTGCTGAAAGCGAACGGCCATCTCGCCTTTGACAGCAGTTTGGTCAGTGGAAAAATACGCACAACCCTTTTTCAAATGAGCGCGGATGATTTTGTTGTGGCCAGTAACAATGATTTCGAGATTCAGATTTCCGGTAACAGCAAAATTACCGGCGCCCCGGAGGCGCTGGAATATGCTGGTGGCATAGAAATTCTCCGCTCCAGTGTTTATCTCCCGGCGTTTATCGATGAAACACCGCCGCCGGTATACGACGATGCTTATCCAATGCTGGTGGCCGCTACCCGGAAGGACAGCTTGCTGCAGGGAGGTGTGGATGCAGATTCAATCACCGGCCCGGATGCAACGAATGCCGCCTCAGAGATCTTTGAGAATTTACGGGGATCTCTAAAATTGAGTATTCCCCGCAATACCTGGATCAAGAGCAAGGAAATGCGCATGGAATTATCCGGCGATCTGGACATTGTTAAAAACGGTCCCGAGTTTGAAATCTTTGGTCCGGTAGAAATTATGCGCGGGCATTACGAAATGCTTGGAAGACGCTTTACCGTTCAGGAAGGTGTGCTCACGTTTCAGGGAGGAAGTGAATACGATCCGAACGTGTTATTGGTCGCTGACCACGTTTTTCGCACCGCCAGCAGGGATAAGAAAACCCTTACTCTGAAAGTGACCGGCACGGCCTTTCAACCGGTCATCTCATTTCTGCTGGATGGGAATGCTATTAACGAAGGAGACGCAATCGCTTACCTCTTCTTTGGCCGCTCGATGAACGAATTAACGTCATCACAAAAGTCCGGCATTGCCGGAAGTGAAAGTAGTTTGGCGGAGCAGGGGGTTTCTGCAGGCATCGGGATGGCAACGGCAATGGTAACCCAGGCCGTTGGGCGAAAATTTAATCTGGATTATATCGAAATTAAAGGGGAAGACAATTGGCAGAAAGCCACCTTCGTTGCCGGAAAATATATTACCAACGACCTTTTTATGAGCTATGAACGGGATATCGATTTTACGCAGTCGGAACAAAGCGGGGATGAGACAATTACCCTGGAATATGAATTAATCCGCCATCTTTATTTACAATTGATTCAAGGCAGTCCAACAAAAAGCGGGGCGGAACTGATACTGAAAATTGAACGATAACTGTGGATTAAGTATATTTAGCTATTGCAATTAAGCCCGCAGTTGTCTTACTTGTTTTGAAAGAAATAACCAATCAAGGAGCTTCCATGGATCTCGAACAGGGTATGTTGAAAGCAGAATATGTTGAATTGCATCAGAACTGCCTGGCAGCGCTTCAGGAAAAGTATTCTGTCGAAAAGATTGTGAATAATCATTTCACCAAGCTGGAAAATTTCCTGGAAGATTATTATCTCTACCGACCCTACAATATCCAAATGCTCCTGGAAGCGCACTGGATCCGTCAGGATAATTTGAAAGTGATCCATTGTCTTATCGCTACAGACAAGCTCTCTTCTGAACTGGGAGAAGAAGTAGAGCATGAAAAACCGGTTTTAACGGATCCCTATCAATTTTTCCTGATTGACTTAAAAAAAGACTGTGGGAAAGCACTGATTCGCCCGGAGACGTTTGGGGATAAGGTCTTTGAAGTGCTTATCCAGCAGGAAATTGATTTTCCCGAACATCCCGGTTTTAGCGATAAATATTATTTCTATACCGACGAGGAAAACAAAGAGAAAACCCGCGCGGCAATGACCCCGGAAATTCTTGAGGCAATTTATCAATACGATGAGCTGACAATTCAAATTGTTCGCAATATTATGCTGGTGAAACGATTGCGCCGCATTACACCGGAAGATTGCCAGGAACTGGCAGCCTTTTCATTTCAGCTAAAAGCAAGCCTTAAAAAATAGAATTTTTCATTTAATTTCTCTGCGGATCCGGAATCTTTCTTAACGATGTCGTGGAAAATTGTTTTATGATTTATTTGGGGAAAATCTTAATGATTTGAAATATGCCCGCGAAACACGCAGATCACACTAAAATAGCTGTTCCGGATATGTAAACTGCGAAAATTTTTGTTGATCCAATAAGCCATTCAACTGACGAACATCCCAAAATTTTTGCCTGTTCAGCATGTTTTGCAGGCAAAAACAACTTCCTTCAGAATTACTGCCAATAACATCCCTCGTAATTGCATAACATCGAATTATTAGGTTTTTTTCTTCCCTAAGGCTTAATAAAATTTGCAAATTGAGCGGGAAATATTAACTTAGTAATCTTGAATAAACAGTGAGAGATTTGATGATGGATTTTACCTATCAACTACCGGGATTAAAAGAAAAAGTTGCTATCGTTACCGGCCACAAATTTGGTATCGGTAAAGCAGCGGCGGCATTATTGACGCAATTGGGGGTGACGGTTGCTGGATTTGATCTTCCGGAGGTCGACCTGAACGATCTGGGTGCAATCGAGGGACACGTT
>JAUIFT010000590.1 GCA_030430345.1 Calditrichia bacterium
CTGTTACCGACAATCGGGATTAATTTTTCATTTAAATAAGCGATGTTGCATGACATTCAATATTTCGCTCCTACGGAGCTTTACGGTAATTTTATGGATAATTCGATCTATAAACATATCGCTCCTACGGAGCTTTTTGGCAGTATATCCTGATGTTATGATCCGATGGTGGAAGGGCACAATTATAGATGTTAATTGATTTAAATATCTATTAATATTTCGCTCCTACCGAGCTTAATGGAAAATTACACTGAATATTTAGATCGATAGCCCCAGCGGGGCGGTATATTTATAGATCGATGAATTTTGTCATTGTTTTTTAGCCCCAGCGGGGCGACATAAATAACCAGGCCTTAGATCAATTAAATAATTAATTTTCTTTTCAGGGTTTTATTTGAGATAAGGATAATAGTGTAGAGGATCGGTACGAAAGATAAGAGATGACAAAAAAAAATCAATATTATCAGGAGGAATTTCTCGGGCGCTGGGCCGCCGGAGAATTGTCCCGGGATGAATTGCAGTCTTTCGAAAACTGGCTGGCCGCGCATCCCGAAGAAAAAATCCATTTCACGGAAATGCGGGAAATCTGGCAAGCCTCGGCGCAGTTGGAAATTTCTCCGGTAAAGTATGCGGAGGAAAACTGGCAAGTTGTCGCGGAGAAAACTTCGCAAGCGCCGGCAAATGTTACGCCAATCCGCCGTAATTTTACACGCTGGGCCAGTGCAGTCGCTGCTGCCGCCGTAATCTTAATCGGCTTCTATTGGTGGCAAATTTCCCAGATCACCACAATCTCGGTGCCCCGGGCAGAGCAACTGACCCACACGCTCCCTGACGGCTCCACGGTTATCTTAAACGCTGAATCTTCCATCCAGTATAAAGAAAGCAGCTATCCTGCAGACCGGCAGATCACTTTAAGCGGCGAAGCATTTTTCCAGGTCACTCCCGGCGAATCTTTCCGGGTTATTTCCGGATTTGCCAGCACGGAAGTATTGGGTACCAGTTTTAATGTAAAATTAAGAAACAATAAGGTCGCGGTTGCTTGCGCCAGCGGCAGGGTAAGTGTGTCATCGTTGCAAGTAGATACATCCGCGGTAATTTTAACAGCGGGTCATGCCACAACAATCCTGGAAAATGAAAGCCCTCACCCACCAACGGAAATTGCCAGTGCAGCAGTATCAAGTTGGCGTAGCGGCGAATTCTATTTTAGCAGCACACCCCTGGCGGACGTTTTTGCGGAAATCGAGCGGCAGTTCGATGTTAGCATTGTTTCCAAGAATGATCTCAGTGGGCTCCCTTTGACCGGGCAATTTGAGCGAACAACCATCAACGAAGCCCTTGATATTGTTTGCCTTACTTCTGGATTAAGCTACATATCCCAGGCGAATAATGAATTTTTAATTCGCTAATAACATTTTTTCGAATTTGGCATGTCAATTTTCCGGAATTTGCAAATATTCGACGGCAACAGCTTCTACCAGCCAAACGCCATTTTCCGACTGAAAAAACGCAATACCAGCCCGATGCATTTCCCCGGCTTGCACTTCCAGAATCACCGCTTCCCCATGGCGTTGACCAACCTTCCGGGCGGTTCCCCGATCCGGAGAAAGATGGACATGATGGCGGCGTTTCTTTACCAGTCCATGCTGTCGAATTTCTGGGCAGTACCATGGAATAAAATTTCCGGGGGCTGCATAGGTTTGTAGGCCAGATCAATTTTTACCGAATGTCCCTGACTGGCACGAATATGGCGGCCGTCTTCACTGAATGCAAAGCGCTGTTTGTCATTCTCGGCGACAACTTCCCGCAAAACATCCAGTGAGAGCGGAAAAGCATGCTGACGCATCGCGGCCAGTAATTCATCGACCGGTACCCAACCTTGCTCATCCAGTTCAATAGCGATTCGTTCCGGTCGATGGCGCAGCACCAGACTCAAAAACTTGGAAATTCGAATGTGATCTTTTTTCATAAATATTTCCGTAATTTGTATTTCTCTCCTAAATAATCCCCAAAATCATCCCAATCGCCAATACAATCAGCATTACCGACACCAGGATCTGTATACCTCGCATCGTCACTTTACTCATCATCTTCTTACCGATATAAGCGCCGATAAACGCGGCAAGCGTGGCGGTTATCAGCATCCCGCTATTCTCGTTTAGCGCCCCACCGGCAAAACGTTCGCTGTAGACGGCCAATCGCGCCACATCGATTAAACAAGCAATGGTTACACCAGTGCCGATGAACGTTTCTTTTGTGAGTCCACACCGTAACAGGAAGACCGTCCGTAATGCCCCCTGATGTCCGGAAAGCCCGCCAAAGAAGCCGCTAAGCACACCACCGAATGGCAGGTAATTTTTATCCAGGGAAAAATTCTTCGCTGCCGGTAAGAGCTCAATTAATGCAAAAATGATCATCAGAACACCGACGGCAAGATTTACCGGCATTATCGTTATCGGAAAAGTAAATAACTCGAAACTGGCCAGTGGCATTAATCCTGCCAGCCAAAGCAGCGCCCGCGCGCCGAAGTAGGCGGCAACAATTGCCGGGAGGCCGAATTTTAAGAGCACCGGGCGATCGGTAAATTTTCCGACTAAAAACAGCTTGAAGATATTGTTCAAAAGATGTACTACGGCGGTTAAAGCGACGGCAATTTCCGCCGGGAAAAATAAAGCGAATGCCGGTAATAAAAGGCTTCCTAATCCGAAGCCGGAAAACAAGGTTAAGCCGGAAGCAATCAATGCCACAACTGCAACAATCAAAAATTCCACGCGTCAGCCCTTTCCAAAGACCCAAATATTCAACTTTCGATGCAAATCACTCAATACATCGTGAAATAACGAATTTATAGTTCCGGGTAAATAACGAAAAATTCTTCGGATAACAAATTAAGATGCAATTACAAAGTGAGATAAAGTTGTGGAAGTTCAGGGTTCAAAGATCAATGTTGATGTATTCTGAACCATCGGCGGTGGGTCCACTGAATCAACGAAAAACAAGCTATAAATTAGTTTATTTGTCGACTTCTTTTTGGATATTCTTCAAGGCAGCTTCAGCGAGGGTTTCCCATTTATCCATATA
>JAUIFT010000591.1 GCA_030430345.1 Calditrichia bacterium
AAAGCGTCTTTTTCAGTAATACGACACAGGGCATTTGTATTTCCATCGAGAGATATCAAATGTTTTAATACCACAGCTTCTAAAGTCATGGGAAGGATTCCGGACTTATTTTCTTCACCGCTTTGATGAATTATGATAAGGTGCAGTAGTTTTTTTCTTAACTCCTCCGGAAAATTTTCAATCTCCTCAATCGCATTTTCTACAATCCGAATTCCCATTGCCGCATATCCCAATAATCTTCCCCAGTCCGAAAACTCTATATATCCATCCAGTGCATATTCGCTAACCTTGCCGGCATAATGGCAAATGATACCACATTTTAACAAATCCTTATCTACCTGGGGATAATGCGCTGTTAGCACATCTGCCAGGGCCAGCAGGGTGGTGGTATGCTCCAGAGTGCCCCCCAGGTAATTATGATGCCATAATTTGCCGGAAGGGGCGATACAGAAGGCTTCTGCAAAAGGTTTATTCGCAAAGAGTTTTTGCATCAACGTATGTAAGTAAGAATTTTCAATGAGCGCGAGTTGCTGATGAAGCTGTGATTGTAATTTTTGGAGATCTTTACCGGACTTTGGCAATAGCTGATGTAAGCTAACCGCGTCAGATTTAGTAATGATCCGAATACTGAGAATCTTTAACTCCCGCCGGTCTTGAAAGACCTGAATAATTGCACGTAGTTTTACAATGCCCCCTATCGGGAATTGTTGGTAATGTTTGGCGGCATCATTCCAGATCCGTCCTTTTAACCGCCCGCTTTGATCACCAACCTCAATCACCAGGTAGGGCTTTCCATTTTGCCGGTACTTCATTTCCCGCTTACGGATAATACAATAGCCGTTAAACGTTTCTCCGATTGCAAGATACTTCATACCTGTTTTTTCTGCTTTTTTCATCATTTCCCCCGTTATGAGTATGTGAGTAGCCGTACAGCACAAACTGCCCGGCAATGATTAATTGTCGATTTTATAGAACGGAGGATATGGGGAGCGAGAAAGAGGCAAAGCCATTTTAGCTGATGTGTCAGGCTAAGATGGCTTTGTTAAAAAATTGCAAACTGAAAAAACTGTATGCCGATTGGTATCATCGGCAATGTATTTAGGAATAAATTTCCTTTTCATTACATTTACAGACTTTCACATTCCGGCTGCCAAATTTCCAGTGTCCGGATTTTTCAGACTGCATGGCATCAACCATCTTGATGTAGGAATAAGTCGCTTCGCAAGTCGGGCAAACATTACCTAATTTCGACTGCTTCTGAACTTTCGATTGAAAATCTTGTTTCTTAGCCATTTATATCTCCTTGGTTTAAACATTATTAACCGTTTTATACGTCTCAATCGTATTCGGCCCTTTTTGTTCCGCGAGGTTCAAAGCTCCCTGAACTTTTTCTATCAATTCTTCTGCGGATGTGGCCGTCGCCGGCTACTGGATAAAACCACAATTCATATTAATTTGTTCCACCAGTCCATCTACCCAGGGTTTTTTAGCAGCAACCTTTTCGTAGATCTCTTCAAAATTCGCTGTTGCTTTCTCAACTGCCGCTTCCGGCCAGATGAGGGCAAAAAGATTCTTTTCCAGCCTAAAAATATAGTTCGTAGTATTCACCAAAGGCAAGGTAAAAGTAACAAATTCTTTCGCCAATGATTGATCTACCACAGCCCCATCATCATAATTAGATGCACGAATTCTCAAAAGTTGTAGAGAAAATTTTTTCTGGAAAGTCTGCGAGCGCTCAACTTCCTTATTTAATTCGTTGAGAAAAGCGGTTTCATTCCCCAGGCCTGTTTGCGGATCAATCGGATTATCCTTTTGTAATCGCTCTATCGTTTGAATTTTTCCCAAGAACGCAGCGACCTGGAAGGCAAATGTTTCCATTATTTTCTTATGTTGATTATCAAATTTTCCGGGACGAACCGATTCTACGGAAATAATTGCCGTTGCTTCATCGTTTATCGACACCGGCACTGCCAGCAGGGATTGAATATCATTTACCTGCGGCTCATCGTGCTGAAATCGCGGAATATAGTTTTCCTTCTTGGAAAAATCTTCAACCATCAGCGATTGGTTTTTTCGCAGCACCCAGCCGATGACGCCTTCATTGTCCGGGAATTCATATCCTGGTGATAAGGCGTTAATCGAGCCATGAGTATGGGAAATACAGCCGCGGGTTTCCCCAATTCGGGATATAATCATCAGGCGATCAGACTCAAAGACATCGGAAAGCTTTTCACAGACATAATGCCAGAGTGCTTCCGTATCATTAATCGCCATCAGGTCTTTGCTAAAATCAAAGAGCAGTCGAATAATTCTATTCTCCGATTCAAACTCAAACAGCTTATTGCTGGCCGCCAGCTGAATGCCAATCAGATCGCCAAAATTCTGGAGTATCTGTAGATCATCCGGGCTAAAAGATTCTGGCACATCGGAGTCTGCACAAAGGATACCGGCGACATAATCGTTAAAAAACAACGGCACTCCCAGAAAAGATTTTGCCGGTCCGATTCCCCGGTAATAAGGGAGCAAGTCGTCGCTTGCCGGCAGGGTATTTTCCAGCAGCGCCTTACGATCTTTTAAGATAATAGACATGAGACCACGGTTCAGGTCAAAGTCCGGACTGTCGCTAAATGCATCCGGATTCTCGGAATATTTATAGCGGATATAAAACGTTTTCTTGAAATAATTTACAATCAGTAAAACTACCGTTTTACTAACGATCGTTTCCTGGATCAGCGGCACTATCGTTTCCAGAAACAGATTAAAGTGCGTCTCCGCGTCTTCTTCCGCTTTAATGTTTGCACTGGTTGTTTCGCTGGTCTCGGACGGTGTAAGTGTGGTATCGGATTTTTTGATGGGCGATCTGGCAGGACGAAAGCTGTCGCCAGAATCACGGAGGTAAAAATAAGCCGTTCCGCTGATCGCCACACCGACGATCAGCTTGATAAAAATAAACAGGATGGTGTTCGGCAGGAAACTGACCAGAAGCACTGAAAAAAATACGGTTGCCGATATTGTTAGTATCGAAACGGGTTTGTTCAAAATAATCTCTCATCGACGCTATTAAATCAACG
>JAUIFT010000592.1 GCA_030430345.1 Calditrichia bacterium
GCCGAAAGTTGCTGAACGGATAAAGTTCTGGAAGTTAAAGAGGCTCATGGAAGAGATCAAAATACGCATGCTGCAGATTTTTCCGGATTAATCGGGGTGATTATTAAATTTAAAAGTCAGGCTTCTCGATTTTGACCGATACAACTGAATTGCCGCCGTAATTTCCAGCCGAAATCGAAAGCAAATGATTTGCAAACGCAGGTAGAGTGCCTTAGCGTGTCAGGATATAGACAATTCTATGATTAAACGCCTCATCTACTACCGGTATTCTGGCGCCCAGCGCAAACACATATTGCAGCGGCTTTAAAAAGCGGTGTTTGTTGACCACTTTACCAAATGCACCCAGCGGTAACGGAATAAATTCTCTATTTGCCCACGGTTGTTTTAAGATGTGCGCCCGGAATTGCTTCAACGTCGTGCCATTGATGATATACAATTTCTCGTAATCATACAGCGGCCGGCGTTTCTGATTCATTCGATCACGGTATTCAGGATTTTCATCAAGGATATCCCAATAAGTTTCCATTAATGTTTCCGGAGAATAGAACCAGTGAATACAAGGGGCCTTGGTGACAATAGAAAGGTGATGGGCAACCGGCTGGTAATAAGACGGAAACGCCAGGAACAGCTTCCCGCCAGGCCGCAGGACACGATAACTCTCGGCCAGCGCTCCGGGAACATCGCGAACATGCTCAAAAACATCGTAGGACAGCAATGCGTCGAACGAATGATCTTCGAAGGGTAGTTCTTCCGCAGTCGCTTTTACAAAATGATACTGTGATTGTGGTATATTGTTATTCTCAAAAAATCGATTGCTGATATCGATAAGATTGTCTTTTACATCGATACCCGTCAACTTTTTCAGCTGATACATCTGCAGGTAAGCGAGTGATGCTCCACCATGATTGCAGCCGATCTCCAGGACTTCCTTATCTGTCAGGAAAGGTTTAAGGTCCTGCCGGAACAAATCATCCAGCGGATAGACCTGCGTTTCCTTATAGCGACTCTCGGAAATCTTGAGATATGCCGCTATTTTTTCTTCATCGCTTTGGGCTTCTCTGGCTTCCGAATACCCGGCCCAGGTCGGATTGACATTGTTGATGCGGCTAAAGCGGTACATCCAGCTTCGCAGAATTTTTTTTCGGAGACCCACATTTCTCCCCGGTTACAAAATATCTGATTGCGATTATCGCTGTCAGGCGATTTGACATGATATCGCAGAAATATCCTGGCAATTACCCGGCAGTGTTGCCATTGCCAAGTTTCTCCTCAATCTTTGGCTGGCGGTCCAGCCATTGTCGCAAAAATCCAAGTTGGATCGCCAAAAAGAAGACCAGAAAATATATTTTAAAAGCACTGGTATAGAAAATACAGAGATAATAGATCATCAGAACACTGGGCACATTTTGCAAATAGAAACGCTCCAGCCCTTCCGGCCAGATACGTATCTGCCGCCATTTCCCAAAAAAATATATAAAAAGCCAGGTAAAGAGGACAACACCAACAAATCCAAACTCATAGAGGTAAGCCAGGGAGGGCATCACCCATTGCGTGCCCGAGGTTTCCAAAAAAGTATTGCGAATACCGGAGGTCGCGCCTTTGTAAGAAATGGTACCGGGACCATACCCCAGAAGCGCCGACGGCAGACTCTCGGTTACCTTGCGAAATCCATAAGCCACCGACCCAATTCTACCCATATGCCCACCGGCCTGATCGTAGGCTATCAAGGCATCGATATTAGTAAAGCGTTGGATAACCCGCTCACTCTGTTCTTTGGGAATCAAAAAACTCGACAGGGCGATCAGACTAATGGTTCCTACCGCCGTTACGAATATTTTGCGCATCTTGTCACGGTTTTTTATGCGCAGCATAAAGAGGGTTAACACGGAGGCAATCATCAGCGGAAAGCCAAAAAAACCTTTGCCGGTAACGATAAACATTATCGTAAATAGCATAAAGACCAGGTCGGACTGCTTTCGGCGAGCAAAATAAATCTGCAGAAACAAGGTTGCCATGGCTGCAACAAACAACAGGCCAATTCCTGTTCCATTGGAACCGAATATTCCGCCATTACCATCACCGGAAACATAGATGCCGTAATGAAGCATGGATACAGCAGACAAGGCGCTGTTAACCAATGCCAGGATTACAAACAGTCGAAAATATTTGCGATAATAACTTAACTTGAAGTCATAAATGACCATCAAAAAAATCATTGGCAAAAAAATGTAGTTACTGCGAAAGGCCAGCAGCGCTCTCACCGGCGAGACGCCATTGACAAAAGATGTGACACCAAATATGATGGCCATAACCACCACAAAAATCAGCACGCGATTCTTATAACGGTTCATCAAAAGCATTCTGAACAGAATCAGGAAAGTCAGCATATCCACGCCCCAATAGAGCTGATTTTTGATTCCCAGTGCATCGATACTAAAAATATATTTCTGGATTAAACGGTTACCTAAAAAGAGGATAAGAAAGGAACTCCAGAACAACAAATCGAACAGTTGATCAGTCCGCAAATTCAGCACGACCAACAAAGCGACGAATGCCGGGACGGCGGCAGCAAGCGGACTCCCCGTCGCACTAAAATACAGTGTCGGAATCAGGCTCCCGATAAAAATCAACCAGACCAGTTGTGCATTATTGAGGTTTTTGCCGGTAAATACAGACATTACGAAGTTTTCCTTTTTGCACTGTTGGCAACTTGCGAAAGATCGTTTTCCAGGACCGTCAGAAACTTTTCCAGCTTCTTTTCCAATGTGTAATGCGTCGAGACATGCTTATAACCGGCAAGACCCAATCGGGAGCGCTTATTTTCGTCCCGGATCAATTCTTCAAGAAAATTCGTGAAGCCTGGGTCATCATCCGGTTCCATCAAATAGCCACTTTCACCGTGCCTGACAATATCGCGGACACCACCGACATCACAGGCAATTACCGGTTTTTTCAAAATAGCGCTCCGGTAGACAGGTCCATCTTCGCTGCTCGACGATACTGACTTTGGCTCAAGACTGGTCTTTCTATCGAATCTCCCTCATAGACCCTTATC
>JAUIFT010000593.1 GCA_030430345.1 Calditrichia bacterium
AGAACCTGATGTTGTTTATCACTTACAACTCAGCATCTCTGGATAAAGGATTTGAGGATGAAGAGATTACAATCACCTTAAATTCTTTGACAGTGGTTACGGACAAGCCGGAATAGCATCTGCTCTGCCTGATCCCTGCCAGATCATTGGAGTTCCACACAGTTTTCAAAATCCGGCACCTTATTGTATCTCCGGATATGAGGGTGTGTTGACTTTCATCCGATACCCCACTTTTTGGCACTTCTCACACCGAAATTTGTTGCTTTTTCGCGAGATACGCTGCATCGCGACTCAAAAAGCGCCGCATTCGGCAAGAAAATCACTCAAAATTGGCGATATTGTCCGAATGTCATCACGCCTTGCAAACATCTTTCTCAAAAGGCCGCAATTTTCGTAAAGGTCGTCGATATTACCTCGGGGAAATTGTCGATAAAATGTGGTGATAACGAGCGATCTCATTTAATACTACTTATCTATTTTGCAACTTCAATATAAACAATGCTTTTGCTCTTTTTTCTTTTCGCGTGTTCAATGCCCGTTCATGGCATAGAATTTGATGTTTTAAGATATTAAAACCATCATTTAAAAAGGAGGATCAAATGAGGACGATGATTGCCCGTTTCAGTCTGTTTTTCCTTCTCCTGTTTGTTTGGGATGTTTCAAACGCGCAGGAATTGAGTTTATCCGCTTCCGTGTCAGAAGCAAGAACCAGTATTGTCAAGGAGAAGAGCGTTGCAAAAGGGTTGCTTTTATCCATTGGCAGTACTGTGATACCAACTGTTGTTGGCGGCATGTCATTACACCGGGAATCTAATATTACGTTTAGTACCATGTTGCTCGGGTATGGTGGTATTCTGGGACCTTCAGCGGGAAACTTCTATGCCGGTGATAAAAAGCGGGGGATGATTGGGGCTGCAATTCGCCTCGGTGCCTGGCTGCTAATTTCCGCTGTAACTACCGGGGGCAGCTGGGATGAAAATGGTTCCACCGCGGAAGAGAAAGCGATACTTGGCGCGTTGATTGTCAGCTTTGGTAGCGCCGTTTGGAATATCGCCACTGTTCCTGCGTCGGTCCGGCAATATAATTTCCGGCAGAGAGAAAAATTCTCATTGCAGCCACTGATAGATCCGGCAGACCGGTCGATCGGGCTAAACCTGGCAATACGGCTGTAAAACGTGCGCTTGTCAATAACTTCTTCTGAGTAAAGCCGGTGCGTGAGCACCTGTTAGCAACCCCTGGGAATTTGCTGGTTTGCGGGAAGTTTTGTAATATCTGGAAAGGGGGTGAGGAGGGTTCCGTTCCTTACCGAAATTTTGTTCTCCCAGGGAAAACAAGCGAAACTCAAGCGTGGAGTACCAACATTGCTAACAAATCACCGGAAAAAAATTACGCCATTAATCGGTTGCATTCTCGTTCCATTACTGCTGAGTATATCCGGCAGTGGTTGCAATGCAGAAAAACCGGCTGAAAAAAAAGTGGTGCGTTTTGCCCAATTTAATATTTTGGAGATGTCTACCCAAAAACTAACCGAGACCGATGCCAGCGGCGTTGGTCAGAATGAGCAATTGATTGCCGCCGCCGAAATTGTTCGCCAAAATAACCCCGATGTGCTGGTATTGAATGAAATCGATCTCGACCTTTCCTCGGCTGGGAATGAGCTTTCCCTGAATGCGCAGCGCTTCAACGATGCGTATTTGAGCCAGGGAGAAAAGCCACTCAGTTATCCTTACATCTATGCTGCCCCATCCAATACCGGTATGCTTGCCGGGAAGGATTTTGACAACAACGGGATGATCGCGAGCGAGGCGGATCGTGGTTCCCGGAATCATGGCGGCGATAGTTATGGATATGGCGCCTATCCCGGTCAATATGCCATGGCAATTCTCTCCCGCTTTCCCCTGCAACTGGAAAATGCCCGTACCTTTCAGAAATTCCTTTGGAAAGATTTGCCGGATAATTTGATTCCAGCCGAGTGGTATGCTGCGGATGAAATCGAGGTATTCCGCCTCTCCAGCAAATCTCACTGGGATGTGCCGGTAGAAATTGGGGAGACGGTCATCCACCTCCTGGTATCCCATCCCACTCCGCCGGTATTTGATGGCCCGGAAGACCGGAACGGCCGCCGCAATTATGATGAAATTCGTATGTGGGTTCATTATCTCAATAATGATTCGGTCATGATCGATGATAATGACGTCCGGGGCGGACTGTCGGAAAATGCCAGTTTTATTATCGCCGGCGATCTCAATGCCGCGCCCCAGGGAGATAAACTGGAAACCGGCCAACGGTCGATTGACCAACTGTTGCATCATCCCCGGGTGAACGATTGCGGCCACCTGTTGGTCAGCGAGGGGGCACTAAAAGGACAGAAGCCCGGGCCACCGAATTACGTTGAGCGGTGGACGACCGGTTGGCGCAGCGGTCGCGGCCTTCGCATCGATCATCTGCTGCCGAGCAAGGATTTAAATCCAGTAGGTGGAGGGGTTTTCTGGCCGGATTCTACAGCGAATCCGGCAGCAGCGGCCTTAGCGGAAAAAGCCTCGGACCATCGCTTGATTTGGCTGGATTTTAGTCTTTAAAAATAAAGTGAGCGGTGTTAAAAAAGGAATGTTCGTTTGGCTGGCACTACGCTGAAGGAACCCTTGCGAAGTGAGGCAATTTTTGCTGTCGCAATCTCAAAGCTGCGGAAACAAGGAGATCGCGTCGCCGTTGCTTCTGAAATAAAGTGTGGTATATACCGGAGAAACAGAGGTATTGAAAAGTGATTGAATTAAACGGTCCCTATAAAACCCGCCCGATACGTTTCCTCCATTTAGCCGAATATAACGACTGGCGCTTAAAAATATACGGTATTCGCTTTCAGGGTGAAAATCCCGCAGATATGCCCGATCCACAAGTTGTTAAACTCGCGGAAGAAGCGATGTTTGCACTGCTTCCGCAACCGGCGGTACGGCTGCTGCCAGCGCTGGCGGCCTTGGCAACGTGGCTACCATTGACGTGACCACGGATGCTGGCGCAACGGCTGCTCTTACTTCGATCGAAAGCCTGCT
>JAUIFT010000594.1 GCA_030430345.1 Calditrichia bacterium
AGCTTGCGGGCCATGTGGTTAAATTCCGGCAAAATTTTATCGTTGTACCAGATCATTCCCATAGTGAGAATAATACTCCAGACAATTGCCGGGGTGATAATCCGGTAAAGGTTAATGCCAGTAGATTTAAAAATGGTAATTTCATTGTCTGCGGAGAGGCGGCCAAACGCCATCAGGGATGCGATCAGCACCGCCATTGGCACCGCCAGGGCGAGCATCCAGGCGAGATTGAGAAAAATAAACTCAAAGATGGTTGTATAAGAGAGTCCCTTGCCGAGAATCTTTCCGATATGCTGTAAAATAAATTTCAGGATGAAAACCAGCATAATCACGGAAAGTCCGAAAATAAACGGTCCGGTTAGCTCTTTAATTATGTAGCGATGAATCAGTTTCACTGACACTCCTAACGTGCATTCGCGTTTCGCGTGCGCTAATTTATAGTAAAGCGACCCCGGACTCAACCGGAATTTAAGTGAATCTTCCCTTTTTACTTAGTGTTATCTTGAGAAAAAAGTTACTTACTAAAAACGCTGCCTGCACGTATTTTATATTGATTTAGCTCGCTTGTTTTTGTAATATGAATCTGGTTACTTCCAGAACGTTCACTACTATTTACGCACTTGTGCTACGCTTGCATTATCAAAAAAATTTCATTATCACCCTAATTCTTAGTGCTTATGCATCCGCTTATTCATGAATTGAAAGATATCATGCGGTTATTGGACCGCTTTGTCGGTCATTACCCGATCTACTTGTACCTGGTCGACAGCAGCAATACAGTCGCCTGGTTCAATCGTTATATGTCGGAAATGCTGCCGGAGATTCATGTCGGGCAAAAGCTGCCCTGCAAAAATGCGCTTCTGCCCTGCGCAGAGAATTGCATAGAGTGTATTACCAGCCGGGAAGATGATTGGCATAAACACCCGGAAAAGCGTCAGGTAAAAGCCAAAGCCGGAAGCGGTACTGGTGAACGGCATCTGGAGTTTTTTAATCTCCCTGTCTACCAGGAAGATGGTGCCGTTAAAGGCGCGCTTCGCATTGGCATGGACGTTACCGATAATGAGCATATTCAGGAAAAATTGCGCGAGAAAGAGAAGCGGTTCAGCGCAATCGTGAAAGCCTCGACCGATGCAATCATCTTCCTCGATACTGAGGAACGAATCATCAATTGGAATCAAGGGGCGGAGGAGATTTTCGGTTATACCGAAGCGGAGATCATCGGTCAGCATATCAAAATCCTCGTGCCGGAAGAATTGCTCGGCCTCGGCGAATTAGGCCATATACGCAATGAACTGAATGATAAGGGCGCTTTAAAGAAGTTTGAAACGCAACGCCGTCATAAAGATGGCCGCCTGGTGTATGTGGATATTTCCTGCACGCGAATCTATGATGAAAAAGGCGAGATTAGCGGCACTTCGGAAATCATTAAGGATATTGATGCCCGAAAAGCCCTGGAATTTGAATTACTTCGCACAATCCTGGAACTTTCCAAGCTAAATGAACTCAATGAGATTCTCCATAGCACTTACGAAGAGCGGGAAATTTTACAGATTATCCTCATTGCAATTACCGCCGGGGAAGGACTTCGTTTTAACCGCGCATTTATTTTGATGCTGAACAAGGAACAACAAACCCTGAAAGGGCATCTGGCAATTGGCCCTTCCGATGCGGAGGAAGCGAGCAGGATCTGGAGCGAATTAAACCAGGACTACCATTACCTGCGCGACATTATTCAGATATATAAAATTGACCTGGAAGGCGCGGATAAAAAAGTCAATGAAATTGTCAGTCAAATTGAAATCCCCCTGTCACATCAAGACCATATTTTGACCCGGGCCTTGAACAGCAAACGGGTTTTTCATGTTAAAGGTGGAGATATTGCTTCACCGGCAGCGAATATTGCCGACAGCTGCGACAGCAGCTTAATCGATTTGCTCAAGAATGATACGTTTGTTGCTGCCCCGGTGTATTCCAAAACGGAACCTTTGGGTGTCATTATTGCGGATAATTGTATCAACCAGCGGGAAATTACTCCGGAAGACATTGAAGGCTTAAAGCTTTTTGCCAGTCACGCCAGTTCTGCAATCGAAAACGCCCGGTTATATCGCAAACTGGAAGACCGTATTCAGGAAGCCCAGGATGCCTACAAGCAGTTGGCGGAAAATCAGGGAAAGCGCCTGCGGGCCGAGCGCCTGGCGGCGATTGGCGAAATGTCGGCAAAGGTCGCTCATGAAATCCGCAACCCCCTGGTATCAATCGGTGGATTTGCCCGGTTAATCGAGCGGAAGATTCCGGAAAATTCCCAGGTAATGCAATATGCCCGGATCATCAGCGAGCAGGTTTCCCACCTGGAAAATATTCTCGGGAATATTCTCAATGTTGCCAATCCGCCGGAACCGGTTAAGCAACAAGTCAATATCAATAAAGTACTCCGGCAAGTGCTGGAAATGATGGCGCTTAATCGAAACACTTCCCGATCAAGCATTGTTGGTAGAAGGGGATGAAAAAATGCTTCACCAGGCATTTTTAAACGTTATTAAAAACGGGGTGGAGGCCCTGGAACACCGGGCGGCGGACGGAGAGCTCCGGATCCATGCCAGGTCAGAGGAGGGGAATGTCATTATCGACATAACCGATAATGGCCCGGGCATCGAGAAAAGCCTGCTGGGGAAAATATTCAGCGCATTTTTCACCACGAAATCCGGCGGCACCGGACTTGGCTTATCGATCGTAAATCAAATCGTCGAATCCCATAATGGACATATCGACGTTACCACACAGTCGAGCGAGGGCTCAACCTTTCATATTCGATTTCCGGAAGTCCCGGCTGCCAGCGCTGCTTCTGCAGACGTTGCTGAGAATGAACAGAGAATTGCAAATGAACAACCCCCATAAGGGGCAAAAAGAACTTTGAACTCAGAACGACAAACTTATTAACCAAATGGAGGTGTGTTATGAAAACAATATTAATTGTTGAAGACGAAGCCGCTCAAAGAATGCTTTATGAAACCGAAATTTCCGAAATGGGCTATACCGTCATTTTAGCGAAG
>JAUIFT010000595.1 GCA_030430345.1 Calditrichia bacterium
CGAAAGAAAAAATGGCCCTTTTGGAAGATAAAATCACTCAACTGGAAGAACGGGTACGCCGGGCCCGGGTGATCGATCCAAAAACGATTTCAACTGAACAGGTTGCTATATATACAGCAGTATCTCTTAAAGATATGACCCGAAACATGGAAGTACGCTATTCCCTGGTATCCCAGGATGAATCAGATTTCCGCCAATTCAAAATTTCGGTAGATTCGCCCGTGGCCAAAGCCCTCCTGGGTAAAAAGGTCGGTGATGTCGTTGATATCAAAGTACCGGCCGGTATGATGAAGTATGAAGTGCTGAAAATAGAGCCGGCGAATTTATAAGGTTTGAAACTTCGAATTCCCTCTCCCGTCTTAATAAACAGCTGACAAAATCAGTAGACCATCCCGGCAAAGGTGGTCTACGCTGTTTTAGGGCGTTTCTCCCTTTTAACCGAGACAGAGGTAAATATGGACGCTACAAGTAAAAAACTCTACCGTTCCCGAAACGATCGCTACCTTGGCGGCGTTTGCGGCGGCATTGCCCATTATTTTGGATTAGACAGCAACCTGACGCGTCTGCTGGTTGTCGTCGGTACATTGTTCTGGGGCACCGGTATTATACTTTACCTGGCTGCATTGATACTCGTTCCGGAAAATCCCGATGAAGATCCGGTGGAAAGCAACAACACCCTTGAGGTGAATAATCCAATTTTTTGGGGAATTGTTTTTATCAGCCTTGGCGCGCTCCTTTTTATCCGGGAAATGGATTTGCTCGACTATATTTATTATGATCTTTCCTGGCGGACTATCTGGGGATTGTTTCTCATCGTTATTGGCTCAGTGCTGCTTTACCTGCAATACGAAAACCGTGATGCAAAAGTGGATACTGCAACGGAAAGCGGGGACGCAGAAGACGCAACCTCGGCGCCCACTTCGGATATTCCATTTAATATTTTCCGTTCCCGCACCGATCGTAAACTGGCGGGCATCTGCGGTGGCATTGCCGAGCATTATAAAGTAGATGCATCTATCGTTCGCCTCTGTGCGATCTTGCTGATTTTCGCCTCGCAAGGGCTTGGCGTTCTGGTCTACGCAGCCCTGGTTTTCATTTTACCGGAAGCCCCGCCGGAAAATGGCAATGATCAATCCTTAAATCCGGAGGTATCATGAAACGGCAATCCGGCAGCTTCATCGGCATTTTTCTCATCCTGGTCGGCCTGGCTTTGATTCTGCGGGATTACTATTACTTCGACCGTTATTTCTTTCGCAGCTTTGGCTTTTTTATCATCGGTGTGCTCGGTTTTTTACGGTCTTTCTCATCCACGCCGAGAAGAGGCCTGTACATTTCATCCATATTCCTCTTTATTGGCCTCTATTATATTTTAGCAGATGCCGGCTTTTATTATGCCGAACGAGGGCTGAATACCTCCGCATTTACGATCATCGCCGGCCTTGCTTTTTACCCATTATTTCTTTTTGGCGAACGAAATTGGCGGCATTTACTCTATGGCAATATCATCATAGCTGTTGGCGTGGTGTTCTTACTGTTTCACCTCCGCTATATTCCCTACTATACTTTCGAGTCTATCATTCTTGATTTCTGGCCGGTTGTTTTGATTATTATCGGACTCGCTTATCTCGTTCAGGGCCTTTTTTCTTCCAAATCCCGGGCGTTGCAATAAAACGCCCGTTGCACCTATTTGCGCTAAATACCTGAATTTTCTTTCGATAATCCCCCTAAATATTATTTTAAAGAGATGTGAATATGACCTAAGGCATTTTTCTATGGGAATATTCTTAGTATTTTATGCCGCGAAATGGAGATCGCTCACCGCTAGCCGGTATTTTTAATAAAACAACCGGAATGTCAGGAAAGACCTTTCTTGGAAAAGGATAATAGCGTAAATTAATCAATATGAACCCTAAACAGGCTGATGCGCGAGATAGAATGGAAAAAGCTGAGGTAATGTTGGATAATTTTGGTCTCCATGACAAAATTGAAATTTATAATCGCGAATTTCATGTGCATACCGGTGCACTGATCGAAAACCATAAAATTATTTCCGAGGTTTTCGAAAAAGGGATGTTCCTTATTTCCCGCGATTATCGCATCTCCCTGCGGAATGAAAACCAGCAAATTGATTATAATTTTCTGAACAGCGCCACTGAAGATGTTCACCAAAGTGTTATCGAAGAGCTGGAAGCACTCTATCAAATTCGGGACAAACTGGCTCGTTACCGCCATGCCCGTTCCCATTACCACCTGGGGATCTTATTTCTTCGGCGGAACCTTTTTGAAGAAGCCATTCATCAGTTCAATATCTCTATCGAGCAGGACGCTAATTTTCTCCGCGCTTATACCGGCCTCGGGATTAGCTATCTGAAATCCCGGCAATTTCTGACGGCCCTGGAAACATTCCAAAAAGCCTTAACCATGAGCGAGAAATTTCCCGATTATCTCAACTACTACGGCCTGGCATATCTCTTCCTCGAAGATTATGATAATTCTATTTCCCTGTTTAAAGAAGCGATACGACTCAATCCCAATTACGTGGAAGCGCAATTCAACCTCGGCGTTGCTTTATACAAATCAGCACTGGAAGGCGCAAAAGATCCGGAAGCAGTGGCGGTGCCGGCCCGGGTCTCTATCTATTTAAAACAAGTGCGCGATTTAAAGAAGTATCAGGCCTTTCACTGGCGGAATGCGTTTAATCAATTGCTCGACCTTTTAAAGGATAACAATCACGAAGCGATTATTCCGCAGTTGGAAAACTTCCAGTTACGATTGGTGGATTTGATGTCCCATCAGGAAAAAGTCTACGAATTTTATCTGCGTTTCCTTTTCGGCGGCAAGGAATTTTCTCTCGATACTATTAAAAAATATGAAAAGTATTTTGCCAATACCGGCACCGAGCATAATCACTATCCGGATTACTGGAATGATTTGGGCACTTTTAACCTGATCAAGAGTCGTGGTCTTTATTTAAAAGCGATGGAGGAGTTCGAAAAAGCGCTTTCTCTGGCACCGGACTTCGAAGATGCCCGTCATAACCTCGA
>JAUIFT010000596.1 GCA_030430345.1 Calditrichia bacterium
GATTAACAAAAAGGAATTAACATCTATGCATTTCTGTAAGTCAAAAAAACATGTTTGGGCCTCCAAGGACGATGCTGTGAAGTGTTGCAATGGTTTTGAACGTGTTGTGGTGTTTGGCGAAGATATTCCCGCTGATGCCAAAAATATCCAGGTGAATAACGAAACCGGTATCAAATTTAGCCGCATCTGGGTAAAAGCTACCGAAGAATAATTGTTTGTTATCTGTTATTTAGATTTAAACCGGAGTCGTAATAAGTAATATATTTGCGGTTCCGGTTTTTTGTTTCACTCCTGCCTCAGTTGTCCATCTTTTATTATTCCCCGAAAAATGATACATTATTGTTTATTGCAGCAATACCGACCAGGAGGACTTGATGGAGCATGTGCCAACTCCGGATAAGCATGATGATAACGCCGTATGGGAAAGCCTGCCGGCGCTGGAAAAACCGATCTTTCTGATTGATGAAAAACCGGAACGATTCTGGGAATCGTTACTCTATGGCTGGCAGCATACGCTGGTAGATATCTCGCCGTTTGTACTCCCCTTAGCAGTTGCTGGCGCCATTGGCATGTCTTTGGGAGAGAAGGCGCAGTTTATCAATTTTTGCCTCTTCACGATGGGCATTGCTACCTTACTTCAAACAACAATTGGTAATCGTTTGCCAATTATCCAGGGACCTTCGGCGACGCTGACCGGCACCCTGGCGCCGATCGCCGGGCAGTTAGGCGCGGCAGCGATGTGGGGCGGTATCTTTATCGGGGGGATTCTGGAGATGCTCATCGGGGCGTCGCGTATTCTCAAATATTTGCGTAAGCTGTTTCCCCCGGTGGTATCCGGCGTAGTAATTGTTTGTATCGGATTATCCCTCGGACAGGTTGCCGTTCGCTTAATGATTGGCGATGGCAGTGGAATCAACTTCCTTTTTGGGATCGGGGTGATTCTGGTGATTTTTTTCCTGCAGTTAAAATGCCGGAATCTCTGGAACGGCATTTTTTCCCGGGGCGCTGTGTTCTTTGAAATCTGGATCGTCGGGCTACTAATTGCCGGTATTTTTGGTCAGGTAAACTGGCAGGTTGTTGCGGAAAAGTCCTGGTTCGAACTTCCCCGGTTTTTCCCCTATGGAGGACCGGGCTTTGGTTGGGAATTCATGATACCGGCAATTCTGGCAATCATCGCCGGATATATGGGATCCATGGTGGAATCTCTCGGCGATTATGCCGCGACCTGTGCAGTTGCCGGGGAGAAATACAAGGTTTCCCACATAAATAAAGGCATTTTTGCGGAAGGATTGGGAAGCGTGGTTGCCGCCGTTTTTGGCGGGTTGCCCTGCACCAGTTATACCCAGAATATCGGGATAATTGCCACCACCCGGGTCGCCAGTCGCTTTGTGGTGCAGATTGCTGCCGTCGTATTGCTGCTTTATGGCCTTTGTCCGAAGTTCGGCGCCTTGCTGGTAGCGATGCCCCGCTCGGTGCTTGGGGGCGTGTTTATTCTGGTTTGCGGAATGATCGTCATATCCGGCATTCGTTTATTGCAGGTTGCGCCGGATACTACCGGCAATCAGTTCGTCGCCGGTCTCACACTGATAATCTCGATCGGTGTGCCGGTCTATGCCAAATTCGGCCTGGGAAACGCCTGGCTAAATGAGATTTCCTTAACTCTGAAGCTTTTGCTTACCAATACCGTCGTTCTGGCGGTTTTAACGGCAATTATTTTGAATACCATCCTGAATATTATTTTAGAGGATTCGCCTGAAAAAGGGTAGGCGAATCCGGAAAATGTTTTAATCATGCAATATTCTTCGTCCTCTTATAACCCACAGGGGTCAAATTGACATATCTTCCACTACAGTAGAATATATCGCCCCGAATGGGGCTTAAATGTAGATGAACAATATTTCTGCTATAAATATATCGTCCTACGGCACGTTTAATATAAAAGCTATTTACCCTAGTTTGAGGAGCCCTGTAGGGGCGATATCTTTATAGCATAATTAATTGTTTATAAGTTTTAGCCCTGTAGGGGCGACATATTTTTACCATTATTTCCCAATGCAGAAATGTCTGTAAACCATTATTCAGCGGGAGGCCTGCTGGGGAATGGCAGGTTGTACTGTATCGTATATTTCTTCTTTTACATTACGAAATTGTTCGAGTAAAAAATTTTTGCCGCACTTCGCATTCTCTATTTCCTTCCAGCTTAATCCCTTTATTTACAATGTTTAGATAGAAATGAAAAATGAATGTAATGACTAATTGTTTTTAATGTTTGTAAACAAAGCAACTTTTCAATAAAAAATACTTTGCAATGCAAAGTATTTGGAGATATGTTTAAAAGAAGTCTTCAGGGAACTAATTTTTAAACATATTTAACTGATGAGGAACTGATGAAAACATATCTGCCCCAACCGTTTTTGGAAGCGCCGCAGTTGGATGCTGCCTTCCAGCCGGAACAAATCTGCCATCACTTCGCTTTACTAATCAATCCATTTTATCCGAAAGATCCCCATGCCAGCTTCGGTAAGCATGTATTAACGCCAACACTGGCGCTTACCAGTATTGCCGCCAGTACGCCAGCGCATTGGAAAATACGCTATTGGGACGAAAATTTACTGCAGGGAGCGCCGCCTGTAACCCCTTTCCCACAGGTTGTTGGTATTACCGTTCATTTAACTTTTGCAAATCGGGCCTACGAATTATCCCGTTGGTTTCGTGTCCGCGGAGCAATAGTCGTCATGGGAGGCTTACATGCAATCTCCTGCCCGGATGAAGTTCGGGAACATTGTGATATACTTGCTGTCGGAGAAGGCGTCCAGCTATGGGGAAAAATTCTCGGGGATATCGACAGCGGCAATATGCAGCGGGAATACCGGGCGAAATTCCGGAAACCCTATCGGGAAGACCCGGCGCCGCGGCGGGAAATTCTCCCGGCAAAAGGATTTCTAACCACAACCAGCCTGAATGCCACCCGCGGATGTCATAATCGCTGCGACTTTTGTTATCTCTCGACGGAAGGATTGCACGTGCCATACCAAATGCG
>JAUIFT010000597.1 GCA_030430345.1 Calditrichia bacterium
CGTGGTGGTTCCCGCCTGGCAGTTTTGGCCGATGATGGCAATGAGCTGGGCGAAGTTATCGATATCGATGATAAAGTAGAACGGGTCGAAATTAAAGTGATCTACGAAAACACCCCGGAAAAATTTGATCCGCGCAACGAGATCAAACTGGAAAACTCCGGCCTTTACTGGCACATTGTCGACGTTATTTGGATTTTCCTCTTTCCGCTGTTCTATTTGATTACATAATGCTGATTAAAAGGAGATTTAACAATGCATCAACCGACAAATACACATGCTGATGATCATGCCGGCGGATACGGTATTTATCTGAAGGTTTGGCTGGGTCTGATCGTTTTTACCGGTATTACTGTTGCCGCAGCAGGTGTCGACCTGAAAAGTGCCGCGCTTACTATTGCACTGGCATTGCTGATTGCCAGCGTTAAGACTTCGCTGGTAGTGTATTTCTTTATGCACATTAAATATGAACATTTGCTCTTCAAGCTGATGCTCGCAGTGTGTGCAATTACTTTCATAATATTTATCGGTTTAACATTTTTTGATATCGCATATCGATAAAGGACGATTCTCATGAATTCTGGAAATTTCTCGGCGCAAGTAGACGCCACCTTTATGTTTATTTTGATCGTCTCCCTGATTTTGATGGCAGGGATTACCTTTAGTATGATCTATTTTCTTTTTCGCTACCATCATACGAAAAACCAGCAGCCGAAAGATATCCATGGCAATTTGACCCTGGAGATTCTCTGGACAGCAATTCCGACCGTCCTGGTACTGGCAATGTTCTATTATGGTATGGTCGGTTACCAGAAAATGGAAACCATTCCGGAAGATGCCATGAAAGTAGAAAGTATCGGGAGTATGTGGCAATGGCGGTTTAATTATGAAAACGGTATCCAAACCGATACCCTTTATGTACCGGAAGGGAAACCAGTTCACTTATACTTGAATTCTACGGATGTGATTCACAGCTTCTACATTCCCGGCCTTAAAGTGAAGAAAGATGTTGTGCCCGGCCTGACCAATGAGATGTGGTTCGCGACCGATGAAATCAAAAAGTATGATGTCTTCTGCGCGGAATATTGCGGCGATGACCATGCTTACATGTATACCCGCATCGTATCCATGCCCCCGGCAGAATTCGATGCCTGGTACAAAAGCAACGCGAAAACCGATGAGAATACTGCCGCTGTAGACGGTGAATAAACAATTCTTCTTTGATTGGCATTTGTGCCGGAATTGTTGAACTGACTGCAATTCCGGCCACTGGATTTCCTTCTGGAAAAAGAACTGGTATCCGGAAAAAATTAGACCGCTCCCTGAAACTGATTCGGCAATCCTGACGCAAACAGATAATCTACCGTTATTTTTGACTTTTTTTTGGGTTAGAAATTTTTTTTGCATAACTTTGACCCAACCTGGATGAAGTGTATCATCCCGAATGAGCCGATTATATCTTATTAGAAGTGAAGAATGAAAACGATTGAAAACACAATTCAGAACGTCCCGGAAGCAAGCGGCCCGGACTGGATGCGGGTGATCATAAGCCTGAGCAAAATCCGGATTTCCCAACTGGTCGCGATCTCGACGATGCTTGGATATATTCTCGCAACCGGGGAGTTTTCCTGGTATATCATTGTGCCGACCCTCGGGGCTTTCTTGCTGTCTTGCGGTTCCGCGGCATTGAATCAGTACCAGGAATGGCAGTATGATATGAAAATGCGCCGGACAGCCGGACGGCCGATTCCTTCCGGGGAAATTGCCCCGCGGGAAGGACTCTTGATTTCCCTGGGACTGATTACCGCCGGTGCCCTTATTCTCTTATTCGGCACCAACCTGGCGGCTTTGGAACTGGGTCTTTTTAATGTCTATTGGTATAACGGCGTCTACACGCCGCTGAAGCGGAAAAGCGCAATGGCGGTTATTCCCGGCTCATTAATTGGCGCTGTGCCTCCGGCGATTGGCTGGGTGTCCGGAGGAGGATATATCTTCGATCCGCAAATTATTGCCGTCGGACTGTTTTTCTTTATCTGGCAAATACCGCATTTCTGGCTGTTGTTGATTAACCTTAGCGAAGATTACGAAAAAGCCGGCTTTCCGACATTAACAGAGAAAATCTCCGAAAATCAATTGGCCCGAATGACGTTTTTTATGACGTTGATAACGATTGTATCTTGCCTAATTATTCCGCTAACCGGTATCGGTGCTTCCGGCGGTTTTTTTACCGCGTTGATTCTCGCTTCCGTTTGGCTGGCCTGGGATAGCGCCAAATTGCTTTCCGGTATGCAGCGGGACGGCCGCTTTATTCGCTCCCGGTTTATGGCGATAAATATCTATATGCTACTGGTGATGATCTGCTTTTCACTGGATCGCCTGATTTAACCAGACAAAGATGCAAATGGGCAAATATGCAATTGAGAATATGCATATTTGCCCATTTCCATCTTTGTTACCCTGCTTGTCTGCAGTAAACTATCCGGATATATCAATTTTGTTTTCATCGTAGGATTTTCTCAGTTCTGCTCCCAATCCCGCCCATTGTAACAAAAAACTTTCTTACAGCATTTAATAAATAATTTTGTATATTAGAGGCCGTTAGCTGAAAGCGATTCTGTAACAAATAGCAGCAAATAAATGATGATTGAAAAGTAATAAATTGATACCTGCAAACTAAACCGGAGAATGTGAGATGCATTTTGATGTGCTGGTAATTGGATCCGGCCCGGGAGGATATGTCGCAGCGATTCGGGCATCGCAATTTGGCAAAAAAGTTGGCATTGTAGAACGTGCCGAAATCGGCGGAATTTGTTTGAACTGGGGCTGTATTCCTACCAAAGCCCTGTTAAGAAGCGCCGAAGTTTATGAGTTGATAAAGCATTCCAAGAATTTTGGTTTTAGTGTAGAAAACCCCACGATTGATTTCCCGAAAGTGATCAAGCGAAGCAGAGATGTTGCCAACCGTTTGTCCAAGGGAATCGCCTTCCTCTTGAAAAAAAATAAAATTGAACAAGTGCTCGGCACCGGTAAGCTGACCGGG
>JAUIFT010000598.1 GCA_030430345.1 Calditrichia bacterium
CCCCGCCGCTATAGGCCTGGGTGTGGAGAAAGTTTAAATGGGTATTATCGATTTTTCGGTTGGTGGCAGTAAACATGGCGCCGATTGTTGTATTGCCTTGTTTGAAATCCTGTTGTACTCGACTGGCAAAATAATTGGCCATTGGCTCGACGGTTTCTTCCCGGCGGTTGCCGAACAGATCGATCGTCGCCCGCTCCCGGGAGGTGACGCTTTCCAAAATACCGATGGAAAGCCCGCTTTTGGTTTTCCCGCTGATTTTTACCGCGCCAAGGATAGAGGTATTCTGCGGTTTCTCCATATATTCGTCATCGCCAAGGTCCGGACTGTAAATGGGCCGGCGGCCAATCCGGCGGGAATAGAAAAGATTGTCGGAAGAGTAGGAGCCGCCCCAGGCAGCTTCGGTTACCTGGAAATCGAGAATATTCCGGCCTTCGATAAAAAAGGGGCGTTTTTCCTGGAAGAAAGATTCAAACGCGGTCAGGTTCACTTCCGACGGGTCGGCTTCTACCTGACCAAAATCGGGATTGATCGTGAGGTCCATGGTAAAATTGCCGCTCAGGCCAATCTTGCCATCCAGGCCAAGGGCTAAATCGTTGTCGGTGCCGGTCGCGAAAGGGTTGCCTGCTTCTGCCGGTGCATTGACACTTTTCGCTACCGAATAAGGGAGAAGCTCAATCTGCCGTTGCGCTTTAATCCCTTTAATACCGTGAAGCTCGCCAAACTTGTGCACCCAGCCAGTAGAATTTTGCGGGATGAACTGCCAGTTGGAGCGCTCATTTTTCCGATACACCCGCCGGGTAAACTGAATTCCCCAAACGTGATCTTCTTTACTGCCGTAGCGCAGTTGACTGAGTGGAATTTGCATCTCTGCGACCCAGCCTTCCTTGTCGATGGACGTTTTCGCATGCCAGACCGGATCCCAGCTGGAATCCCAATTGTCGCCGTCCTGGGAGATAAATTCATCTCCGCGCACGCCGGAAGCGCTGATGGTAAATGAGAAGGCGGTTTGATGATCGAAATAGCTGTCGATGTTAATTTCGACCCAATCGCCGGCAAAACCATCCCGCCGGGACATTTGCGTTTCAATTTTGTTTGGCTCCTGATCGTAAGCGCGAACGCCGACATAAAGGTTGTTCGCATCATACAATATTTTGAAAACAGTATTTTCGGAAGGGGTTTCCCCTTCGTTGGGGGTGCGGATGATAAAATCGCCACCGCCCCAATCAACACTCTGCCAGGAGGCTTCGTCCAGCTTGCCGTCCAGTTTGATTGGATGGGTAGTGCGTTGGGTAAAGTATTTTTTCTTTACCAGAATGGGTTCCTTTGCGAGCAAAGCAAAGGAAAATAATAGGCAACATGCTATTAACCATTTCTGCATAGGGCAACTCCTTGTGGATTAATACCGATAATTCGCCGGGTTAAAAAATGAATTAACAGACATGTCTCTTAAATTGAATACCGCTTGTATGACCTCCGGAGGAATAAAAAGGTTTACAACAATTTTGAAAGTTTTGCAGAGATGAATTTCCACGGCCGAGAGAAAATGGTGTTAATTACGCCGGATGTGTGATATTCTGAAAGTAACTTTGGTTAGATTTATTCCCCTTGGATAAGTGGTACACTGTCTCCTGCCTACTTTCTACGGGTTACCCCATCCTGGGTTACAGATGATTTAAAAATTTCCCAAACCACCTCGACGGGGCATTGAATTGCCGCTGGAAGTGTGAGTATTTTAGAAAAACTGAAAATTTCAACTATCGGAGAGAGATTATGAAACCATTTGCGATTCGATTAATGATCTGGCTTTGCTGTATGTTAATTGTCCCGGGAATTTTTGCGGAAAAAAAATCGATCAGCGTGCTGCTTTATGAGACGATTTCCGCCAAAGGAGTGACTGCAGCAGTTGAGCAGTATCATAAGCTGCGGGATAAAGAAAGCGCGCAATACTCGTTTGCTGAGGGAGAGCTAAACAACCTGGGCTACCGTTTACTTGGGGAAAGTAAGCAGGATGCCGCGATTGAGATATTTGCCCTGAACGCCAAAATGTATCCGGCGTCTCCCAATGTGTATGACAGCTACGCAGAAGCGCTGATGCGCAGCGGCAAAAATGCGGCAGCAGTAAAGAACTATCGCCTTGCGCTGGAAAAATTGGAGAGCGCTAATTTACCCGATCAGCAGAAACAGTTTCTGCAGGGGAACGCCAATGCGAAAATCAAATTGTTGACTCAGCCGAACCGGATTCATTCCACCGCGATTGAAGATTTGATTTCGGAGGGGGCCGAGCATCCGTTTGGGCGGCTGCATCCGGAAGCGCCGCCTGAAACGGAACACTGGGGGCGCCTCGCCGGTGTTTGGCGCTGTACCAATTATGTGAATGTGAACGGGCAATGGGTGGGGGGCTGGCCGGCCACCTGGGCCTGGCGCTATATTCTCGACGGCTTTGCGGTTCAGGATACCTGGATGCAGAAAGCAGAGGATGCCCCGCCGACAAATGCTGCCCCCCATCGGGATTTCGCCGGCACCAATTTACGAATATTCGACCGGAGCAGCGGGAAATGGGATGTGGTCTGGTTGCATAATGGGCAGATACCCGGCGGCAGCGGTACTGCCAGCAGTCATTTGGAAGCGGTTTCCACCCCGGAAGAAATTATTATGACCCCGGTCGGCGGTGTTAATCAGGCCGGGCAGATGACCCGGGTGGTGTTTTACAATATGACTGATGATACCTTCGAGTGGAAGTCGGATATTTCCCAGGATGACGGGGAGACCTGGACGACCCAGTTCAAGATATCCGGGAAACGGATTCGCTAGCGCTGTTTCTTTTAAGGCTCAATGTCCAATATAAAATATCCAATTTCGAAGTAAAAGACGGGAAGTTTATCGACTCGAAGGATAACATTTACTTCGAAATTGGACATTGGACATTGGCTATTGGATATTCAAATCCCTTTATTCAACATGCAATTCTTCGCTGAAGAGAATTCTACCCGCGAAATTAGGAAAGATGTGAAAGGATTTCACTGAACGTTTCG
>JAUIFT010000599.1 GCA_030430345.1 Calditrichia bacterium
GGTATCGACAATGGTGTGAATCGGCTCATTCAACGCTTCCCGGATTTCCACGGAATTTACTTCCACGGTTTTCGGGATACCATCGACTAAATCCCGCCCTTTTACTGAAGTTGTGATTTCCTGCTCCAGCGGTAAGGCAGAACCGATTTCGCATTTCAAATTCTCGGCGGTTTTTTCACCGATTAGCAAATTGTAATTTTTCTTAAAATATTGCACGATCGATTCATTCATTTCGTCGCCGCCGATGCGGATAGAAGTATGCAGTACGATACCGCTTAGCGAAATGACCGCGATTTCCGAAGTGCCACCGCCAATATCGACAATCATGTTTCCCACCGGCTTGTCGATTTCCAGACCGATGCCGATCGCTGCGGACATTGCTTCTGCCACCAGATAAACTTCACGGGCGCCGGCTCTTTCCGCGCTGTCCCGCACTGCCCGCTTTTCTACTTCGGTGACCCCGGAAGGGACACAAACGACGATTTTCCCGATGCTGATGCGATTTACTTTCGCTTTCTTGATAAACTCCCGGATCATCGCTTCCGTCGCTTCAAAATCAGCGATCACGCCATCTTTCAGGGGACGAATGGTTACAATATCCTGATGGGTGCGGCCAAGCATTTCACGCGCTTCCTTGCCCACAGCGACGATCTTATTGCTATGCTCTTCGAAGGCAACAATCGACGGCTCGTTAACAACAATTCCTTTACCTTTCACATAGATAAGCGTATTTGCCGTGCCAAGGTCGATGCCGATATCCGAGGAAAAAAAATCAAAAAGTGCCATAGATTAAACTCCATTCCATTAGTGCTTGAAATGCCTGATACCCGTAAATACCATGCTAATATTATGTTCGTTTGCCGCCGCTATAACCTCCTCATCCCGAATCGACCCACCCGGTTGGATAATGGCCGTCACTCCCGCTTTTGCCGCTGCATCAATGCCATCGCGAAATGGAAAAAATGCATCAGAAGCCATCACCAGGCCTTCCATTTTCCGGCCGGCCTGCTCTGCCTTCATCTGGGCGATGTTTACAGAATCTACCCGGGACATCTGGCCGGCGCCCACACCATACAGTTCCCGGTCCCGGGTATATATAATCGCATTGGATTTTACATGCTTCACCAAACGCCATGCGAATGTTAATTCTTCCCACTCATTATCATCAGGCTGGCGTTCGCTTACCGCTTTCCAGTCATCCCGATGTTGGAGAATGCGATCTTCCTGCTGCAATAAAAAGGTGCTGCCAATGCCGGTAACGGCGATATGTTCGCTGGAAAGCTCGTCGGCCGAAAGCGCCAGCAAGCGCAAATTCTTTTTCTTCTGGAGAATCTCGCGGGCAGCCTCATCAAATCCGGGAGCGATAATACACTCAAAGAAAATTTTCGACATCTTTTCCGCTGTCTCCCGATCCACCGTGTGGTTGCAAGCGACAATACCACCGAAGGCCGACAGCGAATCTCCACGAAATGCCTTTTCGAAAGCGTCCGCCAAATTTTTATTGCTTAAAGCGGCCCCACAGGGATTGGTATGTTTGATAATAGCGACACCCGGTGCTTCGAAAGGCAGAACAATCGCATAAGCAGCATAGACATCTGCGTAGTTATTGTAGGAAAGTGGTTTTCCCCAAAGCTGTGTTAAACCGGCGAGGCCGCTATCGCCACTGCGAAAAGACTGATAAACAGCGGCCTGCTGATGGGGATTTTCCCCGTAGCGCAATGTTTGCTTTTTCTCCAGATAATAAGACTGATATTCCGGAAAGACTGAGGCATCATCGGCCTGCCGATGAAAATAGCTTTGAATTTGACCGTCATACCAGCTAGTGTAAAAGAATACTTTCCGGGCACATTCTTCGCGGAAGGCGAGCGGCAAGGCGCCGTTATTCTCCCGAAGTGCCACCATGCAGGCTTCATATTGACCGGGGTCGTGAATGGATGCGACCTGTTTGAAATTTTTGGCCGCGGCACGCAACAAGGTCGGGCCGCCAATATCAATGTATTCAATGGCATCAGCCAGCGGCAATTTTTTTCGGATCGCTTCATCGACGAATGGGTAAAGATTTACAACGACCAAATCAATCGGAGATGCTTCCAGCTTCGCCAGGTCTGCGAGATGATCCGGGGTATCATCAGCTAAAATAGCTGCGTGGATTAGTGGATGAAGGGTCTTTACGCGGCCGCCGAGCACTTCCGGATAGCCGGTTACCGAGGAAACCGCGGTCACCGCAAATCCATTTTCGGTCAGGTGCTTCGCCGTTCCTCCACTGGAAATTATTTCCACGTCAAAGGATTTAAGTAATGTCGCGAACTCGATCAGCCCACTTTTGTCCCAACAGCTAATCAGCGCCCGTTTAATTTGTTTCATGAACTTTCCTTATAATCACTCGGTTGCCATCAATTTCCGGCTCATTCTCCAGTAATAATTTTATCGCCTCCGGGAATGCTTTATGTTCCAGCTTTAGAACCGCTGCCGCTATCTCTTCCGGTGTTTCACAATCGGCGATATCCGCTGCGCGCTGCAATAAAATTGGGCCGGAGTCGTACTCTTCATTTACCAAATGAATTGTAATGCCGGAAACTTTTACCCCTGCTTTGAACACTGCCTGATGAACATGCTTTCCATACATCCCCTGCCCACCAAACGCTGGTAAAAGGGCCGGATGAATATTAATAATGCGATTATTAAATGCAGAGACAACATTTTCCGGGATTTTTTTAAGATATCCGGCAAGCACAATATATTCTATTTGTTGCGCAGCTAACACATCCAACAGTGCCATGCCGAAGTCGTGGGAGGATGAAAATTTTTTCGGTTGAATAATGGAGACGGGGATGGAATGCGCTTCAGCAAAGGGGATGATGCCGGCACGAGGATTATCACTGACCAGCAGGGATATTTCTGCGGGAATAAATCCACTCCGGGTATTTTTGTAAATTTCGCGAAAATTGCTGCCCCGTCCGGAAGCAAATACAGCTATTTTTGTCACCATCTCATCCTATTTAAAAAAGTCCCTTAATATAACATTAACAGGA
>JAUIFT010000600.1 GCA_030430345.1 Calditrichia bacterium
CTAATATGCAATTCTGCTTTTACGGTAATAAAACTGGGGAATCTATATCTATGTTTACTTATTCAAAATTTGCAAAGTTTGTTTTAGTTGTTTTTCTCTTAATGACGCAAGGGCTTTTTGGACAGGGATTTACGCCCCCGAAGGGAAGTCCGCTGGCCAAGAAGGAGCATCCACGCCTCTTTTTCACGAATGAAAGTATAGCGGAAATCAAACAGTATATCGACGAGTATGAGTCCGCTGATTTTCAAAAATTCATTAATGATGTTGACGCCGCATTCCGCATTGATCCGGCGGAAAAGAACCGCAATCTACTTTTGCTCGATGCAAAAAGTTTCTCCTTCCTCTGCTATGCCAGCACTTCCGGGATGTTTTCCAATTATACCTTTGCTTATAGCCCGAAAGAATATGCTGATAAGGCGTATGCCCACACCGTGGAGATTGATAAACAGAAGCGGAAAAAGCGGAAATGGCTGAAGGAAAAAGACCATGCCGCCATTATGGAATCGCCATCCCAGGGAGGATATATCAATTTGGCGCTGGGGGTAGTGTATGACTGGTGTTTTGACCAGTTAAGCGCCAAACAGAAACGGACGCTGGCAGATGCACTTTACATTTGTTATCAGAAGCGGGATGATGAAGTGGATGTCGGCGGGAAAAATAAACTCGGGCTGACGCTGACCTCGCAGTGCCATGATGTCGGGATTGGCGGATTGGCGACCTGGGGTGATAATCTCGGTGCTAAATACGATGCCCAGGCGAAGGAAATGCTCGACGGTGTGCAGTGGTTGTGGTATGATCGTATTCTGCACCAGGGCGAGCGTTTGTTCGAAGGCACCGCCGGCTGGAGCGAGGGCGCCAACTATTTTAGTGGGGCGGTGACCAATCTCGTCTGGTATCTCTCCGCACTCTCCACTGCCGTGGGGGAAAATGTTTTTACCAAATTCAAGTGGTTGCGCGATATTCCCCTTTACACCTTTTTTTATGCCTTGCCGATGAAGGTCGAAGGCCGGGAGCGGGGATATTTTCAACAGCGGAACGATGCGGCCTCCTTGCGGGAGTGGGAAACAATGGGTACCCTGAAACAAATGATGCCGATCGCTTCTCTGATCAAAAAAGAAGAACCGCTGTACGCCGGTTTCTACAAATGGGTGGTTGAAGAGAGCCGGATGAAAATCAGCAAAGTGACCCTGGCCGAGGAAGGCCCGCGGGTGATGTGGTTGTTCTATAAATTTCTATGGTGCTATAAAGACGTTGTAGCGAAGACACCGGAGGAAGCCGGTATTCAGACCTCCTATCGCTTTGGTCTGGGAGATGCGATCTTTCTTAGCGATCTCCACAGCGATGACGCCACAAAGATAAATTTCTATACCCCGAAGTATCATCTTAGCCGCCATTATAATCAAGATAACGGCAGTTTTGTGCTCTTCAAGCATGGCACGCTTGCGGTAGATGCCGGCGTTAGTAAAGGCGATACGCATCTCCCGAAATCGGAGAAAACCGGTAATCCGATCTTTCATAATTTACTGGCGCTGCAAGAGCCGGACGGGCATCTTTTTTATCGCTACAGCATGAAGACCCACGATCGCTCCTCTTCCTACAAAGACCGGGCAAATAGCGATGGCGGCCGGAACCATGTCGGGACAGTCCTCGCGCAGCGTTTCGAGAAAGATCGTTTTGATTTTATTGATTACGACTATACCCGTTCCTATAAAGGGGAAAAATATGCGCGCCGCATTCGCCGGGCGCTTCTCTATCTGCGCGATCCCAATGCGCCAAATTATAATAATGAAGAATATGTCGTTGTGGTTGACGATGTTTTCCTCAATCGTCCGCAAATCAAGAAACGCTGGTTGCTGCATACCCCGGTGATGCCGGAACTGCTCGATGGCAATTGGGATTATCACGGCAAAGGACACTGGACCGCCGATAAAGGCAGCACTTTCTCGGCAACCAATACCCTCTTTAATGCCCATGGCCGCCTGTTTGTTAAGCTCATGGCGCCAGCAAATGTGCGGTTGCAGATGCGCGGCGGGAACGAAGGGAATACCTATTACTGGTTCACCGACGCGGAGGGAAATATTTCCCACGAGCGCGGGCCTTACACCGATTGGGGCGCCTTCTGGGCCGGTACCCATCGTCTGGAAATCGAAGACGCCCGCGATGATAGCTTATCGCAATATTTTGTGGTGATGCAGCTCGGCGATGCAAACACGATGAGGAAGATGGCGCCGGTTAGCGATATCGGAAATGAAAACTATTTCGGGGCATTGATCAATGAGGACCGGGCGGTGCTGATTAACAAGACGATGGGGCAGTATCGCTCCTTGAGTTATCAGTTTAAATCCGGGAAAGAAGTACTGCATTTTATCAGCGGACTGCTGCCGGGGCAGTATTCAGTCACCCGGGATGGGAAAAAGATTACATCCGGAGAAGTTGCCAGTGATGGTATTCTCTTTTTCGAGCAGTCGGGAGGTGGAACTTTTTCCATTAACAAGCAATAATGATTTGATTAAAAATCTAGCACTGGGCACTTCGAAAAATTTGCTATGGATTACGCGAATTTACACTGATTAAAAAAAATGATGATATCTTAGCGAATCCCCTTTATAGATCTGTGTTAATCAGTGCAATTCCGTGGCTTCAAATAAAATGCCGGTTCATTCTTAATAGGGACCGGCATTTTTTATTGATGTTTAGCGAAATAGATGCTAGTTTGAAATAAATTCAACAGATAACGACGAGGTATCGAATGGCTATCAAAGTAACTGCAACAGCGAAAGTCAGTATCGAAAAAGCCTGGACCGCCTGGACGACACCGGCAGATATCAAAAAATGGAACACTGCCTCTGCCGATTGGCACACCACGCATGCCGAAGTGGATTTGAAAGCCGGTGGCAAATTCCGCTCCCGGATGGAAGCAAAAGATGGCAGTATGGGATTCGATTTTGAAGGTGTTTATACCAGCATCGAAGCATATAAATTGATCGCCTATTCACTGGGGGATGGCCGGAAGGTTCGTATCGAATT
>JAUIFT010000601.1 GCA_030430345.1 Calditrichia bacterium
TAACCAACAATTAGACGAATACCCCGAAAAGGTAAGGCGGGGATTCGAACCCCGTTCTCAGGTTTACAAGACCCGTGCATCTCCTATTATGCTTCCAAACCAAAAGTTATTCAATAATATACACTGCTAGTCTCTTTTAGGTAAATGAAACCGAAAATTTCCGACTTTGATAATTTCTTTCGGAGTCTTCCTCGTTTCCACCACCTCGGCGAAATTACCTTTGCTAGCCTCTTTTATTCGCTTTATCTCTCTTTTTTTAAGAAATTCTATAATTTCTAAAATCAATACTGGTTTAGCTATTTGGAAAGGGTATGGCCAAGCTTTTTGGCCTAAGATTTTCTTTCTATTTTGGTTAAGGTTTTTATCATAATAACTAAAACGACCTTTCTCCAGAGACATCCCAACTGCTTTCAGCAATGGGTGCTGGTTAATATAAATATTGTCACGAAGTTCGATTGTGATGCTGTCGCCTTCTTCGGATTGAGCGATAAATTTATCCGGATTCGCCAGTAGCACTTTCTCTGCAGAATCCAGGGTTAACGTTAATGCGTGAGAGAGCTGGCTGAGCGCCGCTTCCCATTTTATTCTCTGCTGCCAGCGGTCTGTTTGCTGTTGAAATTGATTATATGCCAGATAAATCATTCCGATGACGATAAACGCCAACTGTAATGCAGCAATGAGTTCAAAAAGCGTGTAGCCGGATGTCGGCTGAAATAGTTGCCAGATTTTTATCTGGGAGCGTTTTGTGGGTGAATGCGTGATAAATTTACTCATCTTTTTCTCCTGATAAAGCGGGGCGAAAAGTATAAAAATTTACCAACGGCTGCCGCTCCTGATCTCGATAAACCGATACTTCAATGTGCAGTAATGCCCCTTCCCGGTTTGTCCTCTGCATGATGAGGTAATTCCTACCTTGCTGTTTTTCTGTCCATTTCTCATTTTGGAAGTTTTTATTGATGATCATCCGATTCATGGCTTCTTCTGCCAGGTTAATGGCTATAATGCGGTCCCGATTGCCCGGGTTGGATAACAGCTGGCTGCATATTTTGCTAACTGGTAAGAAAATGATAAATAGTATTACCAGTGCCGTCAACACTTCAACTAAAGTATACCCTGTTTCCTGGCGGGCGAGTTTTATTAGCGGACTTTTAATCATTATTCAGCGTAACCAGTTTGTGCTTTTTTCTTTTAAAAAATAAAGGCATTGGAAAATCCGCCTTACGTGTGGAATGAAAAATTTTTCCTCCCTTAATCCAGTTAAAATAATTTGTCGGTGAATAGTAAAAGTGAAACCGGTCAGTAATCACTGTTCCCGCCACGGTGCCCTCCAGGGTTAAGAGATGATCGCTGAAAACCAGCCCATCGACATAGGCGGAGGGTCCAATATGGATTTTCCCCTTTGAATTTCCATCGACCAAACTGCTATCCTGATGAAACAAAAAAAGCCCGCCCGCTGCCCGGGAATGGTTAGCAACTCGTATGAAATTGTTTGCCCTTTGCCCATAAACGATTAGCAAGGATGGAGCGGTTGTTTGGGCATTGTCAAGGACGATCGCTGTCTCGGAAAAAAGTTGCCCGGAGAAATGCTGAATATTTTTCAGGTAGATGGCTTCATTGGAATAGAACAGCGCTTTCCGGGCTTTGGCAGCATTGCTGAGTAAAATTGACTTCCGGGAGATCAGGGTGACTTGCTGCGAAAATTGAATGGGAAGCTCAAGGGAAAGCGGTTCGTTTAAAATGATGATACCCGGCCCCCGGATCTGCCAGGGAAGCATCTGCAGGAGTTGTGCGGTTGCCTGATAAATACCGGCATTTCCATTTACGCTAAGGTCTATTTGCAGCGCCTCTTTTTTGATTACCGTTTCCAGGGAAGGGATTTTCTCCCTGGAATATTGCGACCGGAAATAATTGTATAGCCGCTCTAAATATTGCCGATCGGGAAGGGGGCGGAGGTCCTGCCGGGTTTTCAAAATTTTCCCGTAAACCGGTCGATTGCCGCGATAGGGACGCCCCCGAAAAGCGGCCTTGCGAACACCGGCCGGTCCGGTTATTATATCTCCTTCCAAATGAGTGTCGCCAGTAACGGTTAGCGAAAAACTCTCCGGATTGAGTATCAAGCCATACCGGCGCCAGTCCGTATTATTGCAACCCGCTATAGTCGAAAAGCTATAATTTGTTTTTCTCTTTTGCGCTGAAGATGTCATGGCCAGATAGCCGCCCCAAATTCGATAGGTGACCACTGCGCTGTCTTTTCCGGCGAGTTGCATTCTCAGTGTATCACTCCGAAATGGATATTGCTGTTGCGGTAAATTATTGAGGGAATCAAGCAGCTTAAATGCGCCCCCTTCCGCCTGATATTTAGCTGCGAGAAAGGATGCTTTCCGGTAAAGAAAAAAACTGTGTTGTTGAAGTAAACTTAATAAAATCAGCACTGTAGTGCTAAGAATGACGACGATAAATAATACGGTTACCAGCGCGGAGCCTTCTTCCTGCCAAAGTGTTTTTCTAATTGAATTTTCCAAATTTCCCCCGGTGATGTCAATTTAGCAATAAACGGCTGTTTGCCTTGTGCGGATTACGAAATCCCAAACTTGCCGCTCGATTTCTCAATAATTGTCGGGATGAATCGTTTTTTAGAAAATTAGAGAAAATTTTATGGAAGGGAATTATGGAAACTCTCTCGGTTCTTTTATGCGGGCTTGCAGTCGGCAGCTTTATCGGGTGCTGCACATATCGTATTCCTGCCGGTATTTCCCTGCTGTTCCCGCGACGGTCTTTTTGTCCCGATTGCGGACACACGCTTCGCTGGTGGGAGAATCTACCAGTGCTCAGCTTTTTTTTGCTCAGGGGAAACTGTTCTCATTGCCAAAAGCAAATATCGGTGAGTTATCCGGCCATCGAAATTCTTGTGGGATTTTTTACGCTGATTATTTACTGGACGGAAATAGCCTGGCCGGAAAAGATATTTTATCTACTCTTTTTTTATGGCTTACTGGCGATTGCTGTAATAGATCTTCGGCATCTT
>JAUIFT010000602.1 GCA_030430345.1 Calditrichia bacterium
TTGAATTGGCCATGTTAAATCTGATCGCAAATCAACAGGGCAACTCCCTGGCAGATTTACTGGGAGAAAAGCCTCGTGAAGTTGTTTCTTTGAATGGCTTACTCGCTGGAACGCTGAACGAAATGGACGCTCAACTCGCCCGTTTAGTTGAAGAAGGATTTCGCAGAATCAAGATTAAAGTCGCCCGTAAAGCAGTTGTAGAGGAAATTCAATTTGTGCAGGCTGTTAACCAGCGCCTGCCGGCAGATGCAATGATTCGCCTCGATGCCAATCGTCGCTGGTCGCTGCAGGACGCTATTGCTTTTGGTAAAGGGGTTGCCGATTGCCGGATTGAGTATATCGAAGAACCGGTACATTCCCCGTTAGATATTCCTGCTTTTTATGATGCCTGTAAACTACCGGTTGCGCTGGACGAAAGCCTGGACAATTACCCCGCAGCTGAAATTCCCTGGTCGCCGGCTATTCGTGCGCTGGTGCTAAAGCCGAGCGTTATTGGCAGTATTGAAAAGACAATTCAACTCGGAAATGCCGCGCTGCTGAGAAACGCTATTTCAGTCATCAGTTGTGCGTTTTATTCCGGGGTTGGATTAGCGGCAGCGGCGAGTATTGCCAGTGTTCTCAATGCGCAGGATGTTCCCTGTGGACTGGGCACCTACAAATGGCTGGAAGATGATGTTTGTGAGCCAGCGTTTCGTGCTGTTAAGGGGAAAATTGATGTGAAGGATGTGTGGAAGCATTGTCAGAATATTCGCCCCCAATTTAATTGGGATTAGTAAATTGAATATAGTTGTTCTATTGCCCGCCCCGAAGGGATTCCTTTGGAGCGAAACATACGGAACATGCGAAAGTGTCGCTAGTTTCTTTAATTAGAATTTTCTGATCGCTTCAAGCATCTTTAATTTCTTTCGTTTGATGTATGTTTTTATAGACACTTTAAATATTAACGATCAGTTTAAATACATTATATTTTGCATTCCCATTGAAAGGCAATGAATGGCATCAAATAAATTTCAACTACCAGAAAGTGATACGCCTGCGATTATCACCCCGGACAGCGCCATCAGTTATCGGGAATTAAACGAACGCAGTATCCGGGCCGCAGATGCTTTGCTAAAGCGTGGCGTGCAATCCGGCGATCGGATAGCGATTCAAAGTCCCAATTCCCTGGAGATGCTCTTGCTGTTGCCGGCTCTTTGGTCCATTGGTGCGGTAGCATTTCCACTTAGCGAACGCTTCCCGCTAAAACAAGTACTGGCGCTCGCGGAAAAATATCAGTGTAAATACTTGCTGCCGGTTGCAGGTATTGCAGATATGCCGGCAGATGCGAAATCAATAACGGTTCCCCTTTCAGAAATAATGGCATCAACAGCTGATGAAATCAGCGCAATTCCCCCTGCCTGGCAATTGGAGAACCTGGCCAGTATTATTCTAACTTCCGGTAGTGCCGGGAATCCGAAAGCCGTAGTGCATTCCCTCGCCAACCATTATTACAGTGCGATTGGTTCTCATGAAAATATTCCTTTTCGCCGCGGCGGCCGCTGGTTGCTTTCTTTGCCGATGTATCATGTTGGCGGCATGGCAATCCTTTTTCGGGCCTGGACGGCGGAAGGCACCATTGCATTGCCTTACCCGGAAATGCCTTTACAGCGCGCGATTGAACAATTGCAACCGACCCATATCTCCCTGGTAGCCACCCAACTATATCGATTGTTAAAATCTGCGAATGGCAGGCGCGCCCTGCGCCGTATGAAAGCCGTTCTGCTTGGTGGCAGCGCTATTCCGGAGAATTTGCTTCGGGAGGCCTGGACGCTGGAAATTCCTGTGCATACCAGTTATGGATCTTCCGAAATGAGCTCTCAAATAACCACAACGCCAACCAATGCCTCCCTGAAGGAACTGCAAACTTCCGGTAAATTATTGGCGCATCGTGAGATTAAGATTGCCGCAGATGGTGAAATCCTCGTGCGGGGAAAAACCCTTTTCCAGGGATATCTCGAAGATGATAAAATTATGCCGGCAACTGATTCCGCCGGCTGGTTTGGTAGCGGCGATATTGGGCAATTAGATTCAGAGGGATATCTCACGGTTACCGGACGGAAAGACAACATGTTTATATCCGGCGGAGAAAATATTCAGCCAGAAGAAATTGAAAAACATCTCTCCCATATTGATGGCGTGATCCGCTGCATGGTTGTGCCGGTGAGACACAATGAATTTGGGATGCGGCCGGTTGCCTTCGTTGATATGCGCAACGGAGGGAAATTGGATGTCTCCGCCCTTCGGCTACAATTGGAAAAAAACCTGCCCCGCTTTAAGGTCCCGGATAAATTTCTCCCCTGGCCGAAAGATGCCCAATCGCCGGGAATTAAGCCGGACCGGCAGGCGCTGGCCAAAATTGCTGCTGCCGGCTAACTGGACTCAGGGATAATTTTATCGAGACAAATTCCTTTGGTTTCTGCAGTAAGTATGATACCTTTTCATATATTTAAATCGCCTGCTTCTACCCTAATTTGTGGATACTCATGAACAAACTTACCGCTGCATTTCATACCATTTTGGGAGTGTTGCTATTTTCAGCCCCTTTCTGGCAAGCATATGGACAAAGCAGTCATAATACTAAAAAAACTAAAATGCATTATGTTGATCGAATACTGCCGGTGCCACGCCTGGAAGAAGCGCCGCTAATTGATGGCAATCTGGATGAATGGAAATCCGTCGCATTTTCTGATGGGCTCTGGGATGCTGAGCGCGTTCGCCACAGTGAGTGGTATCAGGCGAAGCGCAATCGCATAACCAAACATCGGGAGGACGATTTTCGTGAAGATGATTTGGCCGCCCGCTATTATATGGCCTGGGACAGCAGCTATTTTTATTTCGGCGCCGAAGTTACGGATAATTTTAATGATGTCACCGAATCGAAGCATGCCCCGAAACGCTGGTATTATAAAGATGCCATCGCCTGGTTTTTGGAAGCGCCGAAAGATACTGTCGCGGAAAAATTTGTGGCTGGTAATCATGCCTTTT
>JAUIFT010000603.1 GCA_030430345.1 Calditrichia bacterium
TATTTTAGAGGGCTCTCCGGGCTGATTTTATTTATCGGCTATGTTATGAGCAACAGGAAGATAAACTCTCATTTAAATTTTTAAAGTTCATCTATAACCCCTATCAGATGCTTATGAAACGAATTCACTATCTTACTTTACTGCTAATTTTACTATTCATTCATCCTGATGTTTATTCACAGGACTGGTCGGAAATAACACCATCTACGGGAGAAATTCCTCCCGGGCGGAGAAATGCGGATGCCGTATACGATGCCCAGGGCCACCGAATGATTGTCTTCGGCGGCGAAACCAGCGCCGGCCGGGTAAATGACATCTGGGCGTTTGATTTTGCCAGCAACAGTTGGGAAAACCTGACGCCGCTCAGTGGTGTGTCTCCGGCTCCCCGCCGCACGCCAAACATGATCTATGATAATGCGAACCATCAGGTCATTATGTGGTCCGGACTGGGAACCGCTTTTTATAATGACATTTGGCGCTTTGATATCAGTGACAATGAATGGACCGCCTACGATCCCGCCGGCCCTTTGCCGGAAATCCGCTACGGTGCGGTATCGGTGCTGGACCCGGCCGCCGGTCACCTGGTAACCTTTGGCGGTTTTACCGACCAGGGGCGATTTCAGGACACCTGGGCTTTTGACATTAACAATCCGCAATGGAACGAAATTACCCCTTCCCAGGGCAGTCCCGGCGAACGATGTTTGCATACTGCAGTTTACGATACGCTGCATCATCGCATGATCATGTACGGCGGACTGAATAATGCCGGCCGCCTTAGCGATATCTGGGCGTTAGATTTAACGCAGCATACCTGGGAAGAATTAACCCCCGCCAGCACACCGCCGGGGCGTTATTTTACCGTCGCAGTATACGATGCCGGCAATCATCGCGTATTAATTTTTAGTGGCAACGCAGATGGCGCTTCATCTACGAATGATCTCTGGGCTTTTGATTTAAACACCAACATCTGGGAGGAATTGATACTCACCGGTTCCTTGCCCCCGATTCGCTCCGGCGCCAGCGGCATTTATGTCCCCGGGGAAAATCGCATGGTTGTGTTTGGAGGTCGGGATGGAGGTTACTTGAACGATTTGTGGTCCCTGAACAACCTTTCCCCGCCGACGGCAATTTCCGAATTGGATGAACAACACTTGCCGGCGCAGATTACCCTGGCACAAAATTATCCGAATCCGTTTAACCCCGCGACCAATATCGAATTTCAGATTTCCGCTTCCAGATTTGTTACCCTGGATGTTTATGATGTTTCCGGTAGACTGGTGAAGACACTGGTGAGGGAAAATCGATCTCCGGGCAATTACACTGAACGGTGGGACGGCACAAATCAATTCGGACAACAGGTTGGCAGTGGCGTATATTTTTATCGGATCGAATCGGCAGGCTATACAATTACGCAGAAAATGTTGCTAACGCGCTAAGATAGCAGCAGCAAGCAATGGCAGGGGGCAGCGATTAATATTACTGCCATCTGCCACTGCTACAGACAATTACTTCACTAGTTGTTCGCTAACTTTCCCGAAACGCCGCTCCCGCTGCAAATAGCTGAGAATTGCTTCGCAGAGATTTTCCGAGCGAAAACCCGGCCAGCAGGTGCGGGTAATGTAGATTTCCGCATAAGCCAACTGCCAGAGCAGAAAGTTGCTGATGCGCTGCTCTCCGCTGGTGCGAATCAGTAAATCCGGATCGGGAATATCGCGGGTATATAATGAGCTACAAATCTTTTCCTCATCAATATCTTCCAGATGAAGCTCCCCGTTCCTCACCTGACGGGCAACCTCACGCATGGCATTGACGATCTCTGCCCGGGAGCCGTAACTTAACGCCAGTACCAGGTTCAGACCGGTATTATGGCGGGTGCGCTCAATGCCGTCGAGCATTTCGCCACGGGCAAATTCCGGCAGATCATTCAGATCGCCAATCACATGAAGGCGGACGTTTTTCTCCATCAGTTCATCGATCTCGTTTTTCAGCGAAGAAACGAGCAACTTCATCAGCATGGATACTTCATTCTGCGGTCTTTGCCAGTTTTCCTTGGAGAAAGTATACAAGGTTAAATACTCAAGGCCCAGGCGGCCGGCGGCCTCGACAATCTTCTTTACGGATTTAACACCTTCCCGGTGCCCGGCCGCTCTTGGCAGTGCCCGGCGTTTGGCCCAACGGCCATTACCATCCATGATGATGGCAATATGTCTCGGTAATTCATGTCCTGCTTCTATTAAGCGATTTAACTTTTCTTCTTTGGTATTTAGTCGGTTTATGGAACGGATCATAGCTAGCCCCTGTCTTTAATAATTCTCATTCGTGTCTCTATTTTAACCCCATAAGAAGCCAATAATTAAGGCCTTATCAATTATTGTGAAGATATCGGCCTCACACTTTCCGGTAACTTTTTTTTGATTAGTGCCGTTAAAGATCGGCTTCGATTGTATGGTTATACATAGCATTGGCATTTTATTTATTTTTTATGAATGCCGGATTATTCGTTTAACGCCTTCTTGCAAGCAGCGGGAATTGCCGGAAAAAGCTACGAACAAAGGGCTTTGTTCAACAAAGCACTTCGGTAATTTTTTTTCACACCAATTAAAGGATGCATTTACCGGCAACATTTTCCCTGTATAATCCGACTGACTCATTATTGCGCCCCTAAAGGTTTTATCCATTCAAAAGGCAATGCTTCGCCTTCTTCGCCACTGGAAACGGCATCGGCTGCTTTCTTCAGCACATCTTCCAGGGCTTTCAGATATTCGATAAAGTTTTTCCGTCCTTTATCGGTTAATAAAACAGTGGTTTGTGGTTTTACACCCACGAATTTCTTTTCAATATCGATAACGCCCGCTTCTTCTAATGCCTTGAGGTGACGGCTTAAGTTACCGTCGGTCAAATCGCATTGCTCTTTCAGATCCCGAAAGGTCAATCCGTTTGCCGCGCTGCATAGGGCGGATATAATCGCCAGGCGATTGGGTTCATGAAAAATCCGTT
>JAUIFT010000604.1 GCA_030430345.1 Calditrichia bacterium
AAATTCTTGAAGAATATCCCCGCTTCCAGAAGGTGCTTCTAAAAAGTAATCGCCGTATGTAAAACGAATCTGTTTCAGGCAAAATCAGCAGCAGCATTTTGCCCGTCAGTTTCTGTATTTAAAAAATTAAGGCCAATCTGGTAAGATTGGCCTTGCCGCTACTTAAAAGCATAACGCTAACTATATTATCCAATGAAATTACCGCAATATTTATCATTCCTGAATAAATCTTTCATGCTGCTGATATTTTATATCTTTCTATCCGGCATCATGATGAATTTTAGTGATGAAAAATCTTTAAGTGGGATACGCTGGGCTTTTCTGCAAATGATCGAAGCAGTGGATGGCGTCAAGGAAACATTCACTATTCGCAGGAATTTGGCGGAAGAGAATGAATCCCTAAAGACGAAATATTTTGAGCTTAGTCAGGAAAACCTGGAATTACGGGAAATGCTGGTCAGCGAAAATGAACGCCTGAAACGACTGTTAGCGCTCAAGGAAGAAGGCGATTATGGATATATTGCCGCACGAATTATCGCCAATAGCACGGAAAAGGGATTCCGGTCGGTCATTCTTGATGTCGGCACTAACGACGGTGTTGCCGCTAAAATGGCGGTAATAAATGCCGATGGATTGATCGGGAAAGTTATCATTGCTGAAAGTAGCCAATCGGTGGTTCAGTTACTGATGGATTTTAATGCGAATGTAAGCGTTAAGCTGCAAAACAGCCGGGAGAATGGCATCGTCGGTTGGACCGGAAATTCCTGGCTGGATTTAAACTACATACCGAAAAATATTCCTGTGGAAAATGGCGAGTGGGTGGTAACCTCCGGTTTAAGCAGCAATTATCCACCCGGGTTAAAAGTGGGTTACGTTAGTGCTGTCAGTGAACTTCAGCAAGCGCACTTTAAAGAGATTCGCGTTCAGCCTGCCGTAAACTTCAACGCAGTAGAGGAAGTATTTGTGATGACTTTAAAACCTGTGGAGACGGACCCTGGGAACGAAGATTAATTATCGCTACCTCATTTTTTTCCTGACCGCATTATTTCTGCAGACCAATATTGTAAAATATGTGGAATTCGCCGGTTGGAAGCCGGATCTGTTGCTGATCGCAATTGTGATGTTTGCAATCCAATATGGCCAAAATGCCGGTAGCACAGCTGGTTTCTTTACCGGAATGGTCGTGGACTTCATTAACGGCGGACTGCTCGGACTGTCCGCATTAAGCAAAAGCATAACCGGTTATTTGGCCGGCACCATTCACGGTTATTTTCAAGAAAAGAGCCGATTTATCATTACGCTTTTTATTTGTGGATTTACCCACGATCTTATCTATATATTTATCAACACTTTGGGGAAAAATATTCTTTGGCAGGTAATTATATTCGTCCACATAATTCCCAATCTTTTTTACACCGCGATAGTTGGATTAGTAATTCATTTCCTGATGGAAAAATGGCTGGAAGAAGATGAGCAATATTAATTTCAGATCCGGCAACCCCCGGAAGCTATTTTATTACGGCATTATTTGCACGGCAATGCTGCTATTGCTGGCAGGTTTTTACAACCTGCAGATTCTCCAGGAATCTGTTTATCGTGGTAAGTCTGAACAAAACAGTATTAAAAGAGAAACGCGGATTCCAGTGCGCGGGCATATTTATGATCGCAACTGGGGGCGTTTTCAACTGACCGGTACCGGCATTGATAGCCTCCGTCAGGTTGGTGTGCCGCTCCAATTGCTCCGAAAACTGACGCCCTTAAAATCCCGGGTATTCGATACTGAAACTGCCTTTTTGGATTCCCTGAGCAATCGGGGCGGGAAAGCTGAAATCAACCGCTACAAAAATGCCTTTCTGCGTTATTGCCAGATGGGTAAATTAATTGTGGACAACCGCCCCTCCTTTGCGCTCTATCTCGTTCCGGCGTTAACAACCCGGGCACAGCTGGATTCCCTCTCATCAATTATCGATATTCCTGTCGATCAGATGCGCCGAAAATTCCGGCGTTCCCGCCGCTTTCAACCGGTGAAAATTGCACGGTATGTCGACTATCGTACGCTGGTGAAGCTACAGGAAAATCGCCTCGATTTTCCCGGGCTGGAATGGAAAGTGGAGCCGAAAAGGCATTACTATTTTAAAAGTAGTTATGCGCACGTCCTGGGTACCCTTGGGGAAATTGGCGAAGATGAACTCGGACGGGATGACAGCTATGAACCTGGAGATATCGTTGGTAAAAAAGGCATTGAGAAAGTTTTGGATAAAGAGCTGCGTGGGGAAAAGGGCTACCGCTTTGTAAAAATGGATGCCGTCGGCCGTCGCGTCGAGGAAATTGCCTTCCCGGAAAATGCTTTCCCATATCCCGGAAAAGATCTTTACCTGACCATAGATGCCCGCCTGCAAAGATATGCCGACTCTCTCTTCGCGGATCGGAATGGCGCCTTTGTCGCGGTCGATGTTCGTAACGGGGAAATTTTGACCCTGCTTTCCAAGCCGGATTATGACTTGAATCTTTTTGCCGAAGCGGTCGATCCGGCGGTTTGGAAAACCTTGATGTCTGATTCACTGAAGCCATTATTTGACCGGGTTACTCAGGCGACATATCCCCCGGGATCTACTTATAAAATGGTTGCGGCAATTGCCGGACTTAATGAAGGGATCGTAACACCCACCTGGTCAGTATTCTGCCCGGGATATTTTCGGATTGGGCGTCGTACCATTCGTTGCTGGAATGCCGGGGGGCATGGTGAAGTTGATGCTATCTCCGCAATTCGTGGATCCTGTAATGTCTATTTTTATAAGTTAGGATTAAAGATCGGTATAGATCAATGGGCGGATTACAGCACGCGTTTCCTGTTTGGCGAATTGACCGAGGTAGAGTTAACAGCGGAAAAAGCTGGATTGGTGCCCAGCAAAAAGTATTATGATCGCGTTTATGGAAAAAATGGCTGGACCAAAGGGATATTGGCAAATATCGCTATTG
>JAUIFT010000605.1 GCA_030430345.1 Calditrichia bacterium
ATACGGACCCTTTTGAGCCACAAAACGATGGCGTGGAAACCATCTTTCCATTTTGGGTAGATGGCGGCCCTTATGATGGCTTTGTGGAACTTCCTTATACTCTACCACAGGATTTTACATCTTTTGTACTGCTAAAAGAAAAAGATATCAGTATTTGGAAAGAGAAAACCCGCTGGATCGCTAACAGGGGCGGCATGGTATTGCTTAATGTCCACCCGGATTACATCACTTTCCAGAATTCAGAACACGGCAATGAAACATATTCAATTGCCCTTTACCGGGAATTCCTGCAATTTCTGCAAACAGAATTTGCGGATAGCTATTGGTCAGCGCTCCCAAGTCAAGTCGCCGATTTTACCAAACGCAGTACGAAAGATCCAGTTTATCACCCCCATTCCAGGAAGTTTGAAATTTCCTGATCAACCATATTGGCAGTTGAGAACACTGCCCAGTTAATCTTAATGGAGCGTCCTATGATTCGGACTATCCTTCAGGTAATCGCATTCTTTTTCCCATCTCCGCTAAATATCTGGCTTCATCGCTTATATGGCGCCAGGATTGGCAAACGGGTAAAGATTCATCCCGGTGTAATGATCGTCGCCCGCAAGCTGGAAATTGCCGATGCAGCTAAAGTTCGTTTTGGCACAATGATCAATATTCGCTCATTTAAAGTCGGGCGAAAATCACTGATCGGCTATTTCCTGATCGCCAAAGGTATTTCCAATCTGCATATCGGGGATGCCTGCGTTATCGGCCCGAAAACGATTATTAATTGCGATTGCCCGGTAACGCTTGGCTATTACTGCGGCATCGGCCCCGGGTCTTCCCTTTTTACCCATGGCTCCTTGCTGCCGGTAACCGAAGGCTATAAAACCAAATTCGGACCGATCGAGATGAAAGATAAATCCTGGGTTACCCTGCGTTGCACTGTCGGCCCGAACGTCACTATTGGAGAAAAATCGATTGCAATGCCCGGCACAGTCTTACTGGAAAGCGTCGCATCCGGGCGAATGGTTTCCGGGGATCCGGCCAAGCTGATTAATATTCCCAATATTACCCTGGGCAAGCAGATTGTGGATCTGGAGAGCTTTGCGGCCAAATTGCTGACAGCTTATTGTGAGTGGTCCAATGAAAACTTTGATACCCGCTGGGAAATTAAATCCGGTGTTCTTTACATCAAAAAACATTGGCGAACCTATACGGTCAGTGTAAACGGCGAAAGCAGCATTGTATTACTAACCCGTCCCGGAGAAACCCGGAAAGGCATGTATTTTAATATTGCCGACCTCAGCACCGACCCTGCGCATAGCCGCATAAAAGAGCATTTCGATGATTATATGAGACTTTACTACGGTTTAACATTTTTACCGCAGATTGTTTAGAAACGGAGAAAAACCTTGAGAAATAAACCTGCCGGCAAAATATTAATGTTGCTGGAAAGCCATTATCCGGAGGATGTTCGGGTGCAACAGGAAGCCAACAAACTGGTAGAATATGGTTACCAGGTAACGGTGCTTGCCCAATATTCCCGTAAGAACCAACCGGGAAAAGAGATTATTAATGGCGTAACTGTCTATCGAATTCCGTTGCTGGAACTTTTTCCGAAGAGCAAAGCCAACGGAAATTGGTTGCAGAAGCTGTTTGTTCGTCTGTTATCATTCATTGGCTATGTATTTGAATACTTTTACTTTACAACTGCCTGCTTCCTCTACAGTTTTTTTATTCTTTTTAAAGAAGGCTTTGATGTCATCCATCTGCATAATCCTCCCAATACCCCATTTCTGGTTGGCGCTTTCTTCAAAATATTCGGGAAAAAATTTGTGTTCGACCATCATGATCTCTGCCCGGAATTATACTTATCCCGGGAAAGTAAAAACGGCGGGTTTATTTATCGGATACTCATGCTGGAAGAAAAACTCTGTCTGCGATGTGCAGATATGGTTATCGCCACCAATGAATCCTATAAGCAGATAGAAATTGAACGGGGCAAAAAACGCCCGGAAGATGTATTTGTTGTCCGCAATGGACCGGATTTGAACAAAAAGACTTTTCAGGAGGTCGCCCCGGACGAGCGATTGCAATCCATGAACAAACATATATTGGCATATATTGGGGTGATGGGTCCACAGGATGGGGTCGATTACCTGGTACGCGCTCTCGGAAAGCTGGTGCACACGCTGGGCAGAACAGATTTTTATTGTATGATCATTGGAAAAGGGGAAAGTGTTCCCTATTTGAAAGCGCTGGCGGCAGAGTTGCAGCTTGAGGATTATATCGAGTTTACCGGATTTATCCCCAAAGCGGATTTGATTCGCTATATTTCCACTGCGGAGATAGGGCTCGACCCCAATCCTTCCAATCCGCTCAACGATTATTCCACCTGGGTGAAAGTGCTGGAATATATGGCTTTTGGCAAACCGGTCGTCAGCTTTCACCTGAAGGAGACCTGGCATACCGCTCAGGATGCCGCGGTTTATGTGACTCCCAATGACGAATTGGCTTACGCGGAAGCGATCGCCGCCTTAATGGATGATCCGGAAAAGCGCACTTACATGGGTGAGTATGGCCGCGAACGCATGACTTCTTTACTATGTTGGGAACACGTTTCCCGTAACCTCGTTATCGGCTATGATCGTTTATTCGGTATTCCCCCGAGAATTAAAGAAGCCAGCCCCAACCTCGCCACTCTTGCTGCGAAGCACCAGGATAATACAAACCTGCTTTCACAAAAAGCGATGTAAATCATTCCTCCAATAAGTGGATCGCTCATTTTACAGATGTCATAAATTATTGGTCAATCATTCAGATATAAATAATAGCATTAACCTGAGTAACTTTTTAATTTTCAGAGGTATGGAACAAGCAGCTTCAAAACAAGCGTCATTTACGGGGCCTATTTTTATCGTCGGCTTACCCAGATCCGGTACCAAACTACTGCGAGGGTTATTGAATAACCAT
>JAUIFT010000606.1 GCA_030430345.1 Calditrichia bacterium
GTTTGGTTTTGTTCGCAAAGCAAATTTATCAAACATATGAGTCAGGTTGACCTTTTATTTTAATTTTTGTCGTGTACTAAGCATTTAATGTATTAAATCTGTCATTGCACTCCTCGCAATGACAGCAAAGACAATTTTAGCATTAACCTCTTTAACACTGTTGGAAAACTTAGTACCGGAAAGACCTATGAAGCTATTCGCCTGGATCAAAGCATCCCGCCCACCGGCTTATGTCAATACCTTCTTCCCTACATTGCTCGGGCAGCTGTTGGCGACAAATTTAAGTGGTACCTGGGATTGGACGATCTTTATCTGGCTGGCGGCAATTAACTGGTTTCAGCAGCTCTATATCGTGTTCTGGAATGACTATGCTGATGAAGCGGCGGATCGCCTCAATGAAAATTATACGCCATTTTCGGGAGGCTCCCGGGTGTTGCCGGATAGGCAGCTAACGAAACAGTCGCTCTGGTGGGCCGGCGCTGTGGCGAGCATAGCCGTGCTAATCTGCGGCAGTTGGTTAACCGTTTTCGCTGAGCGGGATTATATGCTCATTTTTCTAATTATTGGCTGGTTGTTGCTCGTCGCCTACAGCCTGCCGCCCTTCCGCCTCAATTATCGTGGCGGTGGCGAATTTCTGCAAATGCTCGGTTGTGCCGTCGTCCTTCCCCTGATGGGCTACTATGCGCAGTTGGGCACGTTGGCCGATTTTCCCTGGCCGATATTGCTGCCGTTCGCGATCTACCACCTGGCCAGTGCGATTGCGACAACTCTGGCGGATCGGGAAGCGGATAAAATCGCCGGAAAAAACACCCTGGCGGTGCGCCTGGGAATAGATCGTATCCTGCAATTAATTAACATTCTGGTTTTCATTGGCCCGCCCGGCGCTTTTTTGACGGGGCATTTTGCAAGCGATTTACAGGTGCTGATGCAAATCCTCTTGCCAATGTTGCTATTCCCGGTAATTATATTTACCGGGCGGAACCTGGAGAGATTCCGTTCTGCATTATTAGTACTTAATATGGCGGTAATTATTCCGCCAGTGATTTTTGTCCTTGGATATCTGTAATGTTAGTGAGAAATTTGTTTTATCGTTTAGAAATCATCTGTTACGGAAGCGCTATCAATGATCGGTCAAACAATCCTCCATTATCGTATTATCGAAGAACTCGGCCGCGGCGGCATGGGAGTGGTTTATAAGGCGGAAGACACTCGTCTAAAGCGCGATGTCGCTATTAAATTCCTGCCGCGAAATATCGCCGCTGATAGCGAACATCACCAGCGATTTTCCATCGAAGCGCAGGCGGCAGCGGCATTAAATCACCCCAACATATCCCACATCTATGCCATCGAAACGATTGACGATCCCTCTCATGGGAAAGAGAGTTTTATCGTGATGGAATATGTTGATGGGCAGGAATTGAAACAGTTTATCAACGATTATGAAGGAAATGATCAGCAAATCCCTTTCAACGATATATTGAAGATTGCCGGGCAAATCTGCCAGGGCATCCAGATCGCCCATAAGAAAAACATTGTTCACCGGGACATTAAAAGTGCGAATATCATGGTGATGCCGCAAACCGGCCATCGCATTAAAATTATGGACTTCGGCCTGGCAAAAGTGCAGGGCAGCACCCAGATTACCCAAACCGGCACAACCCTGGGCACAATCTCTTACATGTCTCCGGAACAAGCATCCGGGCAGCAAATCGATCAGCGCACCGATCTGTGGTCGCTGGGAGTCGTGCTGTACGAATTGATTACCGGACACCTGCCATTCCAGGGGGATTATCAACAGGCAGTCATTTTTTCTCTGCTAAACGAAGCCCATCCGCCAATCAGCGATTACCGGGAGGATGTGCCCCCGGCGTTATCCGCTATCGTCGACAAACTGCTGGCGAAAGATCCGGAAAAGCGCTATCAAAATGCGCTGGATGTGTTAACAGATTTAGAAAACATTAGCGGCGCTAAATCGCCGGAAATCGTTCAGCCGGTTTCAACGAAAAGCCCTGCATCACCGAAAAAACTACCATATTTCCCGTTAATCGCCACACTATTTATCGCAGTAGCGGCTTTTGTTTTCTGGCCGGGGAAAGATCAACCGGCAGGCGGAGAAAAAACGTTTCAATCGATTGCGGTGTTGCCTTTTACGGATTTAAGTGAAAAAAAAGATCAGGAATACTTCTGCGATGGCATGACCGAGGAAATTCTCACCAAGCTGGCGCAATTGAATAATCTGAAAGTGATCGCCCGCACCTCAGTAATGCGCTATAAAAACAGCGACAAAAGTATACGGGAAATCGCCGGCGAGCTCGGTGTGGAAACCGTGCTGGAAGGGAGTATTCGCAAGTTTGGCGATCAGCTGCGCATTACCGCCCAGCTGATCGATGCCCGGGACGAATCGCACCTCTGGGCGGAAAATTACGACCGGAAATTTGCCGGCGTCTTTCAATTGCAGGAGGACATCTCCCGGGCAATTGCCGAAGCTTTGCATATTCAACTAACCCCGCAGGCCATCAGCCAAATGGAAAGCGCCCGCCCGGCAGATGAGAGTGCTTATGATTATGTGCTGCAGGGAAAATATCATGTCGAGAGTATTTTTGCGGTGAAGCCGGATTCTGTGGAATTTAACCAGTCGCTCAGACTCTTCGAAAAGGCGCTTGCTGTTGACTCCGCATACGGCCCGGCATATACAGCTATTTCCTTAGCCTATCACCTTAAATGGGTGCATACCGGTTTCTGGGATATGGAAGCGCTAGAACTGTCGCGAATAAATGCCGAAAAAGGATTGGCGTTGATGCCCAATTCTTCCTTTGCCAATGCCTTGCTGGGAATGGCTTACCACACTACCCGGCAACATGATCTGGCATATAAATACCTGAAACAGGCGTTTAAATTGAATGTTAATGAAATTCTCGCCAATCATGCCAGCGCCTTTTTTATGTCTTCT
>JAUIFT010000607.1 GCA_030430345.1 Calditrichia bacterium
ATTAAGTATGATCCAAATCAATTTCAAAATGATAATCTAGTACCTGGCGGTTCAAATCAAAGGGAACAATGCTGTTTAATTGCAGGGTTTGAATCGCTAAAGTGATATATTTCAGGTCCTCTTCTACCGCGTCAAAAAAGACCGTAGAAGGGATACTCTGGCCGGATTTCACCAGGGCTTCAATCGGTAAATAACCGAGAATTTCACAGCCGTGCAGATGAATGCCTTGCGGTTCACTAATTTGCCGGAATAGATTCAGCACATCCCCCAGGGGCGCCTCAATATAATTGGGAATATTGCAGATAATCCTCGCTCCTTTATTACCGGGTAATTCTTCCACAACAGCGACGACCTTTTTACTGATGTCCTGCATATACTCGTCAAGATCTGCAGCGTAGTTTTCCAGCGTCGTCAGTTCCTGCAGTCCCTCCATATCGCAATTCCCAAAATATATCGCAACATTTATATGGTATAGCCTGGCGCCGATCATGCAGCTTCCCAGCGATGGATGATAGTTTGCGACCGGATAATCCGGCTGCCATTGCGGATCGTCAAATGCTGCCGGGAAATCCTGATGACTTAGCTGACGGAAATGCGGCACTGAGGGCGCATTATCTTTTTCGCCGGCATCAGAAAAGAGGTATACCGGAATTTCCATTCGTTCCGCAAGCGTCTTTCCTAAGCGTCTTGCCAACGCGGCACAGGTTACTAAATGATCCGAATGAAGTGGCAAGAAAGAAAGTTGATCTAAAACGCCATATAGATACTTGTTTTCCCTATAATCTTCCAGCTGGATATTTTCCCGGACATTATTGGCCAAATCCAGCGTCGCATCCAGCACATCGGGGGAGGATCCACCATAGATTAAATTCGTATGATCGTAATGGCCATTCGGGTCTACGCTGATCAGGGTAATGCCTTCCCTTTCCCCAAGCATTCGAGCCAGTAAATCTATTTTCTGGGGATCGCTACCTCCCGCAACATAAGCGGAAGCTAAAATAGTATCGAGCTGGTTTTGAATGGAACTCATTCGAAATACCGTGTCATTTTTACAACAATTTAAATTGAATTTTTATGACGAGAGTACTTTTTCGTATAACCCGATATACTGAGGAATAATCGATTCCGCCTGAAATTTTGTCAGGGCAATTTCCCGGGCATTTTCAGCCAGCTTGCTTTTCAGCGCCGGATCTTTCAAGATTTTCAGCGCATACTCACTCATCTTATCCACATCGCCAACCGGCGCGGTAAACCCGGTTTCCCCATGCAGATTCAACTCCGGCAACCCACCAGTGTTACTGGTAATACAGGGCAAGCCGCAGCACATCGCTTCCAGGGCGGCCAATCCGAAACTCTCAGTCTGGCTGGGCATCAAAAAGACATCCCCCAGGTTTAAAAGCGCATAAACGTCCTCTTGTTTTCCAAGAAAAACCACATGGTTTTCGATGCCAAGATCGCGGGCTTTTTTCTCAGCGTTGCCCCGGTCGGGTCCATCCCCGATCAGCACCAGTTTGGCCGGCATTGCCCGTAATACCCGCTCCAGTATATCTATAGTATCCAGCATGCGCTTTACCGGGCGAAAATTTGACAAGTGCAGCAAAATCGGTTCGCCATTCGGGGCAATTCGATTTCGCAGCATCTTACAATCGGATAAATTCCCCGGTGGCTCCTTGATGAAATTATAAATCACATCAATCGGTACCGTCGGCTGAAATATTCGCAGGGTTTCATTTTTCAAAAACTGCGAGACCGTTGTAACCGCATCGCTTTCGTTAATACTGTATTGGGTGATTCCCATAAAGGAAGGGTCTGCGCCGACAAGGGTAATATCGGTGCCATGCAGTGTTGTGATGATTTTCAAAGGATATTTGCCCCGCAACATTTCCCGGGCCATCACACCGGAAAGCGCATGGGGAATAGCATAGTGGACGTGGATCAGGTCCAGCTTTTCATTAATGGCGATGTCCGCCATTTTTGTCGCCAGGGCCAGCGCATAGGGAGGGTATTCGAACAGCGGATATTCCGGGACTTTTACTTCATGAAAAAAAATATTGCTGTAATATCCGCTTAAACGATACGGCAAGGCATATGAAATAAAATGAATTTCATAACCCAGTTCCGCCAGATTTTTTCCTAACTCCGTTGCTACCGTACCACTACCACCATAGGTTGGATAGCAGGAAATACCAATTTTCATTCATTCCCCAGAATAGTTTGTGCATCTACTACGCGGTTACGCCCGGTATTTTTCGCATGATACAGTGCTTTATCCGCCCGCACGATCAAATCTTCTTCGGTAACGGCATCGTCCGGACTGGTGGCGATACCAATGCTGACGGTCAGGGTTCCTCCGGGTTGAATTTCCTCCTGCTCGAAACCATGTGTCGCGACTTTTTCGCGGATACGCTCCGCCAGCGTCAGCGCACCTTCCTTCTCCGCCCCGGGCAAAATTACGGCAAATTCTTCGCCACCATAACGAGCCACAATATCGTTATCACGGACGGACTTTTGCAAGATCAAACTTACTTGCCGTAAAACTTCATCCCCGGCGGGGTGCCCCAGTGTATCGTTGTAATTCTTAAAATGATCGACATCTATTATCAAAAGGGAAATCAGTGATTCGTCCCGGCGAGTACGGGACATTTCTTCCTTAAGGCGCAAGCGGAAAAAACGATAATTGTGCAGCCCGGTCATACCGTCGGTGTAGGACAATGCTTTAATCCGCTCGTATCTGCCGGCATTTTTAACCGCCACGGAGAGCATATTTCCCAGCAATTCCAATGCTTCCAGCGGCAGGCTGGCCAATTGATTGAGCACATTATTAGCGGGCGGGGCGGACACATCCGGTGCGGCTAGCGGAGACGTTGGCAATTGTCGGCAACAGGCTTTCCAGAACGGCGTAAACACTTTATATGGTTCGCCCGCCTGGGTTTTGACCGTCCAC
>JAUIFT010000608.1 GCA_030430345.1 Calditrichia bacterium
TGGATTGTCGGCGCGAATGGCATCATCCTTCATACCAGCGATGGAGGTGCAACCTGGCAACCGCAAAGCAGCGGCACGGCAGAATATTTGTTCGGGGTATTCTTCAGTGATATGAACAATGGCTGGGCAGTGGGAAATAATGGCACCATCCTCAATTTCGGAATTAGCACGGATATCGAGCCTATATCCGAAGAAGTGCCGCAAAGCTATGCGCTCGCCCAGAATTTCCCCAATCCGTTCAATCCAAACACGACAATAACATTTGCGATACCGAAAAGCGAAGAAGTGCGTCTGACCGTTTATGACTTACTGGGCAAAGAGATCGCTCTGCTCCACGATCAGCTCATCCCTGCCGGCAGCTATCAAGTGGATTGGCATGCGGGAAACTTGCCTGGCGGTATCTATTTTTACAGAATTCAGGCCGGAATTTTTGTAGCAACTAAACGGATGGTGCTGTTGAAATAAAGGTATGCAACTGATAATGGATCTATCCTCGTGCCGGTTCCAGCAATATGGAACCGGCGCGTTTTCAGTTATCGTTAACACACCCAGGCAAAATTTTAAACTTCACAATTTATTTATTGTCTTTATATCAGCAGTATTCTATTATTGCTGCATGTCTGACATTCTTATTGAAAAAATAGCTTCCCGAGTCAAAGCCGAAGTCGCCGAATATAGTATGGCGGATGAGAATAAAACGCTTTATCCACCTCCGATTACATTTGCAGATCTCCTTTTTTCCGAGCACCTGCTGAGATTCAAGGTGCCGGAGCTGTGGGCGAAAGTATTATCGGAAGTAGGAAATGGCGGCTACGGCCCGGGGTATGGTTTTCTCGGCCTCTTCAGCGGCGCCCGCGATGACAGCGGTCTGGATTCGATCGATTTATACTGCAAATATCGCGAGCCGGATCCCAACATGGATAACTGGGCCTGGCCGGAAAAGTTGCTGCCGATCTGCCACTGGGGCTGCGCTATTTACAGCTGTATCGATTGCAAGGCAGCGCCAAATCCGGTTATTCTTTTTGACCCGCATATGCTGCCGGATGATGTGCAGGCGGCCTTCATTCCCCATATGCCTTCTCTTGAATCTTTTTTGGACAGCTGGGCAAACGGGGAGAATCTCTGGGAAAAGCTCTATGGCAAAATGGAGTAATCGCCGGCGACAATCGATAATCAAGCGCGGTTTATTGATCGCCGGATTTCTATTTATTCTCTTCTTCATGTATGTTCTTTACGCTGCAAACCAGGGCAGTTTACCATTATTTATTCGCCGTTTTTATATGTTTCCCGGAGGCGATAAAGCAGGCCATACTTTTCTGCTCGCTTTACTGACATTTTTTAGCAACCATTTGTTACGATCGAAAACCTTGGAAATTGGCGGAAATCGTTGGTTACTTGGCAGCATTATCATATTTTTGTTCATTACCGTCGAAGAATTCAGCCAGGTATTTATCGCCAGTCGCACTTTCGATCTGGGAGATCTTTTCTCCAGTTATCTGGGTATATTTCTCGGCAATATTGCTGCCAGGTATTTCGATCGTATCTATAAGTCTGAAAACAAAAACAGTCCTAAGAATCAGGAGGCGAATAAGTAATGATTGACTACTTAATGTTCAGGAAAATGATTGCCCCGACAATCTTAAAAGTGCTTTTCTGGCCGGCACTCATCGCCTGTATCTACTATAGCGCCTGGCTAATTATCGCGGGAAACCCGATTGGCTGGGTGCCGCTGATTGTCGGTTCATTGTTCGTGCGGGTATTATTCGAAGGCCTGCTTTTATTTTTCTCCATCAATGAAAAATTGTCGGAACTTAATCAAACTTTACGGGATAAATCTATTTAATGATGAACATACATCTTTTCAAATTCATCCTCCGGGGATGCCTGCTTTGCCTGTTACCGGCAGCGATATTCCCTCAGGACAGCACCCTTATCGACTTTAAAATCAAAGATCAATTCGATCGGGTCTATACGCAAGACAGCTGGGAAGACAGTATCATTGTGATTATTGGCAGCGACCGTAAAGGCAGTGAGTTTAGCGGCACCTGGAGCGGTGCAATCAAAGATTCCTTAAATGATGCGCCCGGATTTGATCGAGTGAAGTTTGTCGGTCTTTCCGACTTGCGCGGCGTGCCGTTTTTCCTGAAAAGGTTTGTCCGTGGCAAATTTCCGAAAGATCCCGCGAACTGGGTTTTAATGGACTGGAAAGGCCGTTTCCCGAAAGCGTATCAGTTCCGGGAAGATCATTGTAACATTCTCATTTTTGATATCAACAGGCATTTGATTCATCAGACCGCCGGCACCGCCCTGGAACCAGACAAGCTGAAGCAGATTATCAACAGTCTCCGCACTCTTCTCACCAACGCACAATAACTTCCGGTCCATTCATGGCAAGTTTTTATCCATTCATCGATAAGCGCTGCCATTCATCGAATATTCCCCCAAAAGCCTCAACTTCCTCAATATATTTATCTTGAAAATAAGCTGAGGCAATTATGAAATTGAAAATTCTTTTACTTCTATTACTTTCCAGCGTCATTCTGGCGCAATCGCCTGCGACAACTATTAGCGGCGTTGTTCAGGACAAAAAGTCCCATCCCCTGCCTGCCTGTAATATCTACCTGGAAGGCACTATTGATGGGGCAGTGAGCGACAACGATGGTTATTTCCGTTTCACCAGCAATAGCCGCGGCAAGAAAACGCTGATCTGTGACTATCTTGGCTACCAATCTTTTCAGCAGGAAATTCATTTGACACCCGGCGATACGATCCGCCTGGTTATTACGCTGAAAGAAAGCAGTATTGCCGGAAAAGCGGTAACGGTTAACGCCAGCGTGTTCAGCAGCGGGGAAAAAGAAGGTGTTACCCTTACGCCGTTGGAGGTGGTCACCACGCCGGGCGCAGCCGCGGATATCTTCTGGGCGATCAAAACATTTCCCGG
>JAUIFT010000609.1 GCA_030430345.1 Calditrichia bacterium
TGGGGGCGTAAGTCTCAAACTTCAATTTCCGTTTTCCGGCTACTTCCTTTATGGCTTTCATCACCATCTGAAATAACGGGCTACGCTCTTGGCTGAACCAGCCGTTTTCGACCACCATAATTTTGATATCATACTCGACAATCAGTTTGTTTAAAATATCGGTTACCGCCTTTCTCAGGACAGCTTCCGGCCTGAATGTCTTCAAACTCTTAACACCGTGATAGATCAATTCGGTATCCTCGAGAACCACCACCCCCATCTCACGCGAGCCGGGATCGATGGCCAGGATACGATCATTTTTCCTGCGCATACTTTTTGGTTAAATAGACAAACAAAGCGCCGCGAGACTTTTTCACCTTTTCCGCCGGCAATGCCCTTGCTTCCTTGAACGCCTTCAGAACAATCGAGCGAGAATGCGCGCGACATAGATTCTCAATGTAAGTAATGCTGTCGGTTGCCTGCAGATCGCCGGCAATCTTCCGGGCCAAATCTGCGGGATCTTGCGGAAACAGTTCTTTTGGTTCGCGGCCTTTGGGTGGACCTTTTGTTGTTTTCTGTAGAAGACCAATCGGATCGGCATCATTAACATTGGTGATTTCTTTCCAGCGGTTGATTTTAAATTGAAACCCATCGCGATTTTTGACCACCGATACATAGTGCCATTTTTTCAGATGACCCAACCAACTGCGTACCGTCTCCTCGGAAATACCGGTGGCGTTGGCGATATCCGCGATTCGGGTGGTCAACTTACCGGTCTTAATGTTGGCCAGGGTGAGCAGATACAGGTATAGCCAGATCGCGTGGCGAATCCGCCGGTGGTGTTGCCCGGTGCCATCGGCAACGATATTTTGAAACAGTGGGCCAAATGGATTTTGATTTTTGTGTGAAAATTTCATGGGTATGGAGATTAACGGTTTATGACGCGCCGCCGTATTTTTTAACGAGGAAGGTGAAATAGGCACCGGCGCTTTTCTTGATTTTTTCCGGGGGTGTTTGCAGCACATCCCGGTAGGCCTTCCTGATAATCTCTTCCGAATAACGCTTCAGGTAAGCCTCATACAGCGCGAGGTTTTCCAAATCGCCCAGGGATTGTGCAATGGATTCAGCAGTCAGTTGGTCGGCAGTGTCACTTACCCCCTGGCTTTGCGGTTTCAGGAAAACCGTTTCCGTTTCGTTTCCGGCCGGAACGGTTTTTTTCAAACACCGGTCGTAGCCGGTATCGTTACCGTTAACGTACGGGGATTCCTCTTCCGGACCGGTCGGCAAATACTCGATTTCAGGCTCGTTTTGATCGGATGGCTGTTCAGAAAGCGGTGATTTACCCGGCAATACTTTGAAGTGACTGTCAAGGAGGGGATTGGCACCGGGGGCAAAATCGATGAGACCGCGCAGCTTCAGCTTGTGCAGCCAGGGAAGCAAGTCCTTGGCTCTGGAGTTAACCTTTTGGGAGAGACTATACAGCGAAATTTCCAGTTCACCGGATGCCGGATCAGCGAACCAATAAATGGTGAGATAGGTTTTAGCTTCCCAGGGCGACATATCCCACCAGTGGGGTGCCAGCTTTTCCCGAAGTAGTTTTCCGTCTTCCATAATGAATTGATTTATGATGATTTTTTTGAGGCCCTCCTGGATTTTTTCTGGGACTTTACTTGATCTCGATCAGGATGCTTTTTGTTTATCATGCGCGTCCGCTCTTCATCGAAAAAATCAAAAAACAGGTCGTTTACCATGCGGTTGTATAAGGCGGACAGCCGCAAGGCATGGGTCAGTTTCGGCACCCGCTCGCCCCGCTCCCAGCGGGAAATTTGCGCAGTTGTTTTCATCTCGAGATATTTCGATACCTCTTTCTGGGTCATACCGCTGGCAACACGACACCTGCGTAATCGATTTTTGATTGGATATGCTTTTGACACCTGCTTTTGGGTCACCGCCGGATCAAACGGACGGCAACATAATATTCCTGATTTAATTTTAGCGTTACAGGGGGAAGAAAATTAGACGGGAGAACTTACCGCAGGGGGTAATTCCAAAATTGCAGAGAGTGATCGATCGCCGGTCAAGCTCAAGGCCATCGGATTCAGAAAACCCTCATTTTTAAGATAAAATTGGACAATATCTCTGTCCAATTCACATTATCTATAAGGCTATCGAACGATTGAATATGTGGAAAAAAAGACCGGCATTGACTGCTGAATATTTGGGATGCCGATAAAGAAAATCAAAATTTTTCTGGAAATTGTGCTTATTTCGTACTTATATTTCTCGTGAGGTAGCAATATCTCATCGATCTCATGCACGATCATGAGGTCTGAGCCGACGCTCAACGACATCTTTGGTTACAGACATTAGGCGTTCGCGCTATCTGTCTCCTTCCGGATAAATTGAGCAAGTCCCTGTTTGAGTGTTGGCGAATATAGGAGCCGGTCTTACTTACGGCTCGGGCTTGCTTATTCGGGTTCTTCGGGATGTATCCTTCCTGAGAAAGGAGACACGTCGCTTATGCGATTTGCCTGATGTAAATATGAGACTACAAGTAAAGCACATTTGGCAAACGCCGAATGTGCTTTTTTCGTTTTAAGAGGTAAAGCTTCAGTGATAGTAAAACGGTTTCATATAATATTAGATGAACAGAATAACGAGTTAATACAATAAAATAGCGAAAAGGTTGTCTTTAGCATGCCGGTGAATGGAAACAAAACAGGAAGCGAAGAAATCCGGAGATTCGAAGAACTGCTGCATCGCCTCTCCGGCAAGAACTGGCGCACCTTGAATCTTCGTGACGGCGAGTTGATTCCTGCCAAGGAGTTTGCCCGTTATTGCCGGCGGATGCAAGTAGGGATTCAGCCAATTCTTCGGTTACTTATTTTGAATTTAACGGATACCGTCAGCAATGAATTTCAAAAACAGCTTTTAGCAGAACTGGATTTCAGTGCTT
>JAUIFT010000610.1 GCA_030430345.1 Calditrichia bacterium
CAACGCCGGTGTCAAAGATGTTACAGGAAAGGGAAAGATGGGCAATAGTCGATTGTTTCTGGTAAGTGCCTTTATCTTTTTGGGAGTGGTGTGGGGAACGACCTGGATCGCTATCAAATTTTCTCTGGTAAGCGTGCCGCCATTTAGCGGGGTGATGCTGCGTTTCATATTAGCGCTTCTGATTCTTTACATTTATGCCCGGGTACGGAAAATAAAATTGCAAGTTTCTCCAGATGATGGGAAATATATTTTAATCTCCGCCATCCTGATGTATGCCGGTGACTATGGTGTCATCTATTGGGCGGAACAATACCTTTTTGCCGGGGTGACGGCAATTTTTTTTGCCACTTACCCTATCTTTACCGGCCTGGTATCAAATTTTATTTTTCGCAATGAAGCGTTTTCGGCCAATAAGTTCGCCGGGCTTTTATTAGGATTTCTTGGCATCGTGATCATCTTCTACGATCAATTGGTAATTACCCAATTCGATACCATGGTCATCCTGGCTTCGTTAGGGATTCTCTTTGCCGCTTTCTGTGGAGCATTATCGACCGTAATGGTGAAAAAATATCTCGATCATACCCCGATTATGCCGCTGACAATAAATCAGATGTTCTGGGGAGTACTGATACTAACGCTGATTGCCCTGGTTCGGGGAGAAGCAGCCGACGTTGCATTTTCCTGGGAAGCCTTCTGGGCAATTTTATATTTGGGGATTATCGGTTCTGCTGTTGCCTTTGTGCTTTATTTTCACCTGTTGAAGCAAATGAGTGTTGTTTCTCTCTCATTTATTGTTTATATCAATCCGGTCATCGCTCTGCTGGCCGGATGGGTGATTTTAGATGAAAAAATTTCCCTGCAAACAGCTGTCGGCAGTGCAATTGTGCTCGCGGGCATTGCATTATCGCAAATGTCGCAGTTTTATACCGGAAAGAAACCTGAAAAAGTTTTGGAAGAACTGAAGAGTTGATATCTGCTTATTTGGAGTGATTTATGCGAATAGTTTTTTTCTGTCTGTTTATCTTGTTTGGTTTTTATTTGCCACAAACGCTCTCCGCGCAATCATCGGAAGAGATTGCCGACCTGGTTAAGAAATTCAAGAAAGACCCGCGAGGGCCTTATAAAGGTATATTCTGGTTTTGCCCGGACGGTAGTATTGTGCTGCCGAAAGAGCGTTGCGAAGAACCGGGTGGTTTGCAACATGCCCTGCATAAAGATGTCGTTCAAAAGATAGCCCGGGAACAGGGAATATACCTGGGACAAATTCTTGCCGGCAGTGACCTCAATGCTTTTCTTAACAAATCCGATTATTTTTCCCGCTTGAAACAATATCAGCTTGAGAAATTCCTTCAGAAAATTGATGATGGCTGGATTATGCGCCGGGCGCAATTTTACCGGGGCGCATTACAGGCGGAAGATGAAGAAACCTGGGGAAAGCAGCTGTTGCAGCAGGCCTTGGGGGACGATGATTTGTTGGAAAGTCAATATTACCTCCTCCGTCAGTCAGCGCGGGATATTCCCCATATTGATGGTACAGATTTGCTGGCGCGCATACGTGCAACAGCAAAAACCATCGCGGACACCATGGCAGCGTTTATGGACACCCGGGTAAAGATCCACGGACAGCCGGATCAGGGAGACCTGGATCGGGTGAAGGCGTTCCGGGAAACGTTTAAGGATAGCATTCCTGCATTTCTCGATACGATGTTTATCTCCCTGGAGAATGACCTCGACTTGTTTTACTTCACCCCGGCAGATGAGAAATTTGCTGATTACAAGGCGATTTTTCCTGTGAACACACCGGTCGGATTTCAGCTGGAAATGGCAATTGCCGTTTATAAAGAAGCGCCCGATAACCTTGCCAAACAGTCTGAAGCGCTGGCGCATTTGCTTTGGGTCATACGCAAGCAATTAGCGAAAGCTGAAAATCCGGAAACCCGTTTGACGATGATAGACTTATCGTTGCAGGCGGAAGATCTGTTTTTTGCCGTGGCTAGTAGCTGGCAGGCAGATAAGTTAAGTGAGCTGCTGCGGAAACATCATGCGCTTGCCAAGGCCGCCGCCGCAACCGGCTTGCTGGAAACCCATGAATGGGAGCAGTTGGAAAGGCACCTCCTTGCACCTGCCAAAGCTGATACCCTCGACTTTCAAGCTTTGCAGCGCATTGGCGAACACTCCCGAAGATTAGTGGAATGGTCTGCCGGGATGGTGAATGGGGTTTATGGGCCCGATGTGGAAAAGTTTGCTGAATTTGAACCGCTGGCCGCGGGCTTTCTCGATGATCGCATACGGGGGTCGGTGCTATTGCCACTGGGGGAAACTGCTGGAAGACTGGCGAACTTGATTACCCGTTTCTCCAATATTACCAATCAAATACTTACCGTAAATAATCCGAATAGCGCGCGGGGACTAAATCCCGGCGTTGCCGTTGGAGAACTGGTTGTTATTGATCAGGATCAAAAGGGATATAATTACCTTGCCGATAAGATCTACGTGTTGCAAAGAGCCCCTTCAGATCTGAAGCCGGTTGCCGGTATCGCGACTGTTTCCGAGGGGAATGCAGTTTCCCACGTGCAATTGCTGGCAAGAAATCTGGGGATACCGAATGCCGTGCTGACATTGGACAATTTTCAGGAGATTCGCGCTTTCCACGGTCAGCAAGTGTTTTATGCGGTTTCCCCCGGCGGCACTATCCGAATGAAGTTGGCGGCAGAAATGACTGATGAGGAAAAAGCTCTTATTGTGACGCAAAAGCGGGAGAGAAGAACGATTACCATCGCCACGGATGAAATCGATTTGAATACCCGCAATATTCTTGATATGAGTCGCCTGCGCGCGGAGGACTCCGGCAAACTATGCGGACCGAAGGCCGCCAACCTGGGGCAATTGCACAGTTTGTTTCCCGGAAAAGTGCCTCCCGGTCTGGTA
>JAUIFT010000611.1 GCA_030430345.1 Calditrichia bacterium
ATTAGCGATTGCCCCATTATTTTTTCCGCTGCCGTAAATACCGGGATAGCGCAGAATGACATACTTTAAACCGGTTGTCCGCCCGATGTAATGACAAGCCTGTTCAGCCAGATGAACACTCATGCCGTTTTCCTCAACCGGGGCAGGAGGCTGCATTTCATCAATCGGGGCAGGGGAGGGGCGTGTAATGTCGAAAACCATCATGGCTGAGCTCTGTATCCAAATCGGTGATTGGTGCCGGGTGGCGGATTGCAGCAGGTTGAGAGTGCCTTCGTAATTGGTGCGATAAGCTGACGTCTCCTGAAGGAATAAAGGTGATTGCCCTGCATCTTTCTTCGCAAAATAGCGTTCAACTGCCAAATGAAATACAACCTGAAAACGATACGTTTGGAAAAGCGTTTCCAGAAATCCCCGATCGGTGATGTCTCCCCGGATCATCCTGAAATTGGAATGATTCTTCACTGACGCCAATAATGCCGGCTCGGCGGAACGGGTGAGTGCCGTAACCGGGCATCCCTCTTCCAGCAATCGCTGGCAAAGATGGTGGCCAACCAGTCCATTTGCGCCGGTGACCAAAACATGAGTGTCTTTCATTATTCAGCCTGAATAATTAAACGATGACTGGAATTATTCCCATCGGCATTTTCCAGGGCAGTTTCTTCCAGGAGTGGCTGAACTTCGCCGGCGCTGTCCGTTGCGCGGACATACAATCCAAATTTTTCTTCTTCGTCCGGAATCTGTAGATCATAGCGCCATAAACACCAGACGTAAGGGGCCGGATAGTTGCCGGGGCCGCTGATCCGGGAGAGTGCTTCCGTGAAAGCCGCGCCGTCAGAATCATCAAAAACCGGGCGTGCGCTGGCATCGGGAGCATCCAGTATCGTTGCCTCCTGGTAAGTAATTTCACCATCCGGTTGGTCGCGATCCTTAACCTTGACGATACCGACCTCCACTTTCTGAACCGGATTACTGCCGCTAACGGCGACGCCATAAACTGTAAATGTCGATCCTCTCGGCACTTTTTGATAATTCACCGGGGTATAAAAGCGTGAATTGATTCGCAACGGCGGTATATCTGCCCAAAGAATATCCGGCTCCGCGGAACGCACCGGACGGCTTTCCCAGTAGCCATCTGCTTCATCCCGGTCGCTCACTTCAATTTCCATGATCGCTTTCGGACTTTTCATGCCGAGCATCTCCGGCACAACCATTCGCACCGGATAACCGTGCGCCAGGGAACCATCCCGCTGTTCGCTATAGGGAATGCCGTTGAATTTATACGCCAAAAATGCCGGGCGTGGATCGTCCATCATGATGCGCTCTTTCAGGTGATTGGTAAAGTAGCCATCATAGCAGTGGAAATAAACCCGTTTCGCCTGCGCCCAATCCACACCAAGCACATCTTGCAGGTATAGGCGGAGCGGCGCACCGGTAAAATATCCGTTACTCATCTGGAACCCACCATTGTTGTTGCCAACACATTGAAAGGTTTGAAAGAATGATTCCTCTGCCATCGGATAGCGAGTGGCGATATCATCGAAACTCAATTCAGCTTGCTTGATGGTTTGCCCGCCAACAGTTTGCTTCAGCTTTAGCCGCCAGGTGTTTAAATCCAAATCCGCCGGTCGGTACTCCCGCCCATCAATAAACTGGATGTAAAATCCCCCTTCTTCCTCGGGCATATCAACCGGCGAGCAAAAATTTAGTTTGATCGGATCGAGGGTCGGCTCAATACTGTTACGGGTACAGCTGAAGAACCCGGCGCCGGAAATAAAGAATAATGCCGCGCCACTGGCACCTGTCTTAAGAAAGTCTCGTCTATTCATTTAAATTTCTCCAATAGATATCTTTTTTGTTCAATCATCTTTTAAAAGCGATACCGAAAAAAATCTCATCTGATTTGGGAATATTTTTGCCCGATGTTGTTTTCAGGTAAGTGATGTCAACTTCCAGCCTGGGACTGATTAACCAGATAAGGCCGCCGCCGAGACGAGTTCTCTCCTGTGCCAGGGGAAATCCAAACAGGTTACTTTCGCCCGATGCAGAGCCGCTATCCTTAATGCCGGTAGTAAGAAATCTCGCTAAAATTTTTTGGCGGAAAGTATATCCCGCTTCAAAGCTGTAATTGATTTCATTGACGAAATCTCCCCCACGCACCCGATAACCAATATCGCCGGTCATGTAAATGGGAGTGGGATAGAGTGACGCGCCCAGCAAAAGTTTTGCATCGAAGTCCATTTCACCGTTTCCCAGGGGGGGGATATCTACAATATCGTAAGCCACCGGCACTTTCGCGCCGAACAGGGCGGAGGCCACCACCGGACTATCGAGGAATTGGTATTTGGCTTGAAGCTCAATGTCCCCGGCAAAATACCCGGAGGAATTGCCGCGAATGAAGTTCGCCTCATTTTCAGAATTCTTAAAGAAAGGGGCATTCAGGATAACCGTTGCCCGATCGAGCAAACCGTACTCAGTATAGAAGTAAAGTGCATAATCGGTAAATTTGGTGGGAGAATTGACCCCGAAAACGCCGCTGGCATCTGAGTAAATTAAGGTAAATTTGGAGTAATAATGTCCCCGGGCCTGTGCCCAGGCACCTGCCTGCAGGATCGATGGAGAGAAGATAAAAATGCTCAGTATAATGATGATTCCATTTCGCACTTTGCTCATTACTAACACTTTCTGTTTGAAGTTTTTTTGTGGATTTAGAAGTTACTGACGCCTTTGCAATTTCAGATATTTACAATAAGTTAACTGAAAAAAGAAGCAGAAATAAACTATGCGATAAAGTTCACAGAAGTATAAACTATTCCTAACAAAGAGATAAAATTTATTCCTCTATTTAAGAAGCGATGATCTTAAGTAATTGTATATATTGATATTGTGTTGACTTTCTGTCGTTCAACAATGACACTTAAAGTTTCT
>JAUIFT010000612.1 GCA_030430345.1 Calditrichia bacterium
CCAAGCAGACGACTTCAGGGAGCGTGAACTTGGTCCAATTCACCTGATCAAATACGTTTACCTCGCAGACTTGGCTCACGCACAAACCCACGAAGGGGAAACATACACGGATATAGAGTGGAAATTCCATCACTTCGGACCTTGGAGTGTTGAACTATTCCAACATTTGGATGATGCAACTTCCCTCCAAGGTATCCAAAGAAGAGATATCCAAAGCGAATATGACAAAGACTTTATTCGCTGGCGCTACACGAACATCCATGATGCAGACGATGACGAAGAAAAGTTCCGAAACCTCCTGCCCGTTTCGGTTTTTTCTGCAGTAAACAAATATGTGAAACGCTTTGGGAAAGACAGGATAGAAAACTTCGCGACTATCTCCTCCAGGAACTAGATAACTTTATTGTTACCTTCCCGGAACATCCCAACGCGCAACCTGCGCAGTTACTCATTGCGAAAATCCAAGAGGAAAAAGGAAAAGAAGCCCAGGCCGTCGCTGCCTATTTAAAAGTTGTTTGCCTCTATCCCGCCAATAATTATTTCACCGAAAGCGTTTCCGCACTTCAGCGCATATTCAATGCGGAAAAACAATTTTTTACGAAGAGAGACTGGCTGGGTCAAACCATGGAAAACGGCTTTCCCGCCAGTCAGCCAGAGGATCAGTATTTCCGCTATCTGGAGGTTTTAAATGAATTGGCAGAGAAAAACCTGCTGACCACGCAGATCGGCGAACACAACGCATTTATCCGCCATTTCCCGGAAGATATACGCATCCCCAAGGTGCTTTTAAATATTGCCCGCCTGTATAGCGAAGATGGCGAGCATGAATTTGCGGATGCCACCTATCATCGCTTCAAAACGGTTTATCCGGATCACCCTCTACTCGCCCAGGTATTGCTCCAACAAGGCAAACTACAATATGAGCACATGAATGACGCCGGTCGCGCGGCAGATACTTTTAACCGGATTGTTACCACTTATGCCGACAGCGCCCAGGGCGGTGAAGCAATGTTTATGTTGGCGGAAATCCGCGAGAAAAAGCAGAAGGGATACTTGCAGGCCAGCGACCAATACGGCACCTTTGTTCAAACTTACCCGGATCATCCGCAGGCTGCCGAGGCATTATGGCGGATTGGCAAATTGAATAAGGATAAAATGAAGACCTACCAGGCAGCGATTGATGCTTTGAACCTGCTTTTGGAAAAGTACCCACAATCGCCTCGTGGTCCGGAAGCCCTGGAAGAGGTTGCCGAGATTTACCGGAAAAAAATGCGTCAGCCGCAGCCGGCAATGGAAACACTGGCCCGGGTTGCAGAGCTTTTTCCGAATTACGAAAATGCGCCGGACTTATTAGTAGAGGCCGGGGAAATTGCCGAAAAAGATTTAGGGGATAATGCCCGGGCAGTCGAATATTACGAGCTTGTGCTGAGAAATTATCCCGGCCATAGAAAAGCAGAAGATGCCGCGAAAAAGATTGAAAAGATTGAGCGGGATCGTTAAAGCGTTTTTGCTGTAAGCTTTTCCCTCATTGGCACAACAAACATTCAGATAAAGAAAAAGGGCGCAACCGGTTGGAAGCGCCCTTTTTTATGAAATAGATGTGATTCTTTACTAAGCTTTGTATTCGATAAATTTATCGATCTGATCAAACAGTTCCCGGTCCTTAAATGGCTTGATGATGTAAGCATCGGCCCCGAGCTCGGTGGTCAGCTGGCGGAAATTATCGCCGGCACGGCCGGTCAGAACAATAATCGGAAAACCGGTAAAGCGTTGATCATAACGCAATGTTTCGATTAATTCATAGCCGGATAGTTTCGGCATTTCCAGGTCAGTGACCATTATATCAAAGTCCTGCTTGTTCAGCAATTCCAACGCTTCGTAGCCATTTCTTGCCGTATCGGTCGCATACCCTTTCTGCATTAGCAGGCTGCTCAGGTATTTACGAATACTGAGGGAGTCGTCTACCACCAGCGCAACCGGCTTCCGGCCTTCGATGCGCTTCCGCTTCCGCGGGGGACGCGGTGCAGCAGAAGGCTCTACAACAGACTTCTCGGCATCATCGGTAATGACTGCTTCAATATTATCCGCTTCTTCCTTAAAAGCTGCCGGCTCCGTTTTAACCATCGGCTCACCTTTGCTAAGATCCTGGATAATTTGCGGCACATCAATCACCAGAACGACCTGGCCATCGGCCATAATCGATCCACCGGAGATGTATTTCAGGCGACGCAGTCCCGGTCCGAGGGATTTAATCAGAATCTCTTCGCGGCGGATTATTTTATCCACAAGGAGCGCCACCCGGCTGCCTTCATCCTGCACCATTATTACCGGATAACTGGCCGCACTGGAGATATCTTTCTCCTGAATACCGCGCATCCGGAGCAACTGGCTAAGCTGCAAGACCGGGATTTTCCGTTCCCGGTAACGAATAAAGAACTTGCCTTTTTCGTTAAGGATGTCCTGCCCGCTAACGTGCAGCGTTTCTTCCACCTGCAGCAGCGGCACGGAGTAGACGTGACCGTTGACATCCACCAGCATGGATTGGATCACCGACAATGAGATTGGCACCCGAATACTGAAGGAAGTGCCCTTCCCTTTCTCGGTATACATGCGGATGTCGCCCTTGGCTTTTTCAATCTGGGTTTTTACTGCGTCCAGACCAACGCCGCGGCCGGAGACCATGGTCGTTTCCTTGGCGGTGGAGAATCCCGGATAAAAGAGATATTCGAACAATTCCTGCTCGCTCATCGTTTCCGCATCTTCCTCGGTCAATAACCCCTTCGAGATAGCGGAGTTTTTAACCCGTTCCAGATCAATGCCGCGGCCATCATCCTTCACTTCGATGATCACCTGGTTACGATCCCGGGATGCTTTAATTTCCAAAGTGCCTTCCGGATTCTTGCCGCTGCTCTTCCGGCCGTCG
>JAUIFT010000613.1 GCA_030430345.1 Calditrichia bacterium
TCGCCGGGGCCCAAGTCGCCTAGCAAGTTGTCCAGCTGACGGCCTTTGGGATGTTCCAAGCCTTCGGGAACGTCTTCCTGCAACACCACGCCGGTCGCGGTGCCGGTGCCGATGTTTTCGATATTGATTTCCAGAAAACCGGCCCAGCTTACATCCAGCGCGGTCATCTCCCCAAGGATAAAAAACGCATCGCCAATCGAATTTGCCCGAAAGAATACCCAGGCGAATAATACCAGGTGAAAGGTAATTATCACGCTAATCGATCTTTTCAGTGTAGGCAATCGATCTATCCGAAAAAAAGTGGTGATCCGTTTCCGAATATCCTTGGTAATTATCGAGATAAACAGATAGGCGCCATGGAGCCCTCCCCAGAGCACAAAAGTCCAGTTTGCCCCATGCCAGAGGCCGCTTACCAGAAAAACCGCCATCAGGTTATAATACCAACGCCACTTTGCGACCCGGTTCCCCCCGAGGGGAATGTAGAGATAATCCTTAAACCAGGTGGAAAGAGAAATATGCCAGCGCTTCCAGAATTCGGAAATAGATTTGGAGAAATAGGGCTGGCGAAAATTAAGCATCAGGTCATACCCCATTACACGGGCTGTGCCAATGGCGATATCGGAATACCCGGAAAAATCGCAATAGATCTGAAACGCGAAAAAATAAGTCGCAACCAGTAAAGTAAGGCCGGAATGTTCGCCGGGATAATTGAAGGCTTCATTGACATAAATCGCCAGCCGGTCTGCAATCACCAGCTTCTTAAAAAACCCCCAAAGCATCAGACGCAATCCGGAAATGACGCGGTCATAGTCGAAGGAAACCGGTTTTTCAAACTGCGGTAGCAAACGCACTGACCGCTCGATAGGACCAGCCACCAGCTGCGGAAAAAATGCGACATACAATGCAAAACGGCCGAGATGATATTCCGGTGTTTTTTCGCCGCGGTAAACATCAATGGAATAGCTGAGGCTTTGGAAAGTATAAAATGAAATCCCCACCGGCAGCAGCCAGTCGAAGAGCGGCATCTCGTAAAATATATTAAATTGCTGAAGCGCGCTTCGCAGGGATGTACTAAAGAAGTTGGCATATTTAAATGAGAAAAGAATACCGAGGTTCGCCAGCAAACTGAGATAAAGGTATTTCTTTTTCTTTCGCTGCTCAGCGATTTTGCCCATCTGAATACCGGCAAAGTAATCGATCAACGTGGAGATAATAATCAATACCAGGTATTCCGCTTTCCAGCACATATAAAAATAGTAGCTGGCCGCCAAGAGAAAGGCCCAGCGGAATCGGTGTGGTATTATGAAGAAGGCGATGATCACTGTCGGGAAGAAGACAGCAAACTCAAAAGAATTAAATAACATTGCAATCCTTGGCAAATGCGATCCGGCATTTATCCCCGCCGCCAGGCGTGAACATGAAAAACAGGATGGAATATTTTTATCATGTTCACGCTAACGAATCGGATAAATTATTTAACGATCGCGTTTTTCATCCCATTTTTCAATCGTTGATAATTGCGAGGCGACCCCATAAAGATCGATAGTGCGGGCATCAAATTGAGTGCTGAAGTATGCCAGCGAAGGCAGGGAAAACAGCCAGGCGCCCAGCGCCAGCGATTGCTCGGAATCCGCTGCAAACTGGGCATAGAACTGCTTATCTCCCACATAATTGGCATACATAAATCCATACATATTTTCCAGGAATTTCAGGATATCCTGCTGATCCGCGCCCAGTGCTGCGGCATCCAGGCGGCAGAAATTATTACCCGCCTGCAGCGATGCAGCCGTTGCCCGGGTTACCCCGGCATTGTTTGTTTCTGTCTGCAGATTGATCTTTTGAACAGAAAGATCCGGCTGGCGAAGAAAAATATTATAAAGGTCGAAGAGAAATGTGCTTTTGTAACCGTTAATCGCAATCAATAAAGCATCATAGTCTCCGCGCTTGATCACTTCATTATCTACGGCAAGCGCGCGAATTTTATTCTTGGAGATGGCCGGATCGTTGAAAATTTCGAGCAATTCACTATACTCTTCGCGGTGTCCGTGATTGATGCTGGCAACCAGCTTCACACTGTCCGGCAGCACAGCCAGGTTCGCCGCGGGGCGTTCTTTATTTACCACAACAATATCTTCTTCCACATAATAACTGGAAGAGGGAAATACGCTGTAATTGAGATAATCGTTGTAGTTATCATTATTGCCGCGATAGTCGGTAATGTGCCGCTGCTGCGGGGTATTTACTTTGAAGAAGCGATTGAGGATTGCCCGGTTATCAATCAGGTTGCGCAGTTCCCGGCGTTGTTCCCGGTTCAAGCGCTGCGTATTGAAGAGCACGGCAAAGAAGGTCGTGCTAATATTCGACTTCACAAAAAAATCTTCCTCATCCTGTAAAATCGGGGAAAGGCCGCCAAATGGAGTATCCAGCAAAACATTGATATTGGAATTCTTCAGCTCGGTGGTAAATGTGCTGTTATCAACGAATGGCTTCAGCATCACATTGGCCAGTTTGGCCGGGCTGGATGGCGTGTAATAATAGCTGGTGACTTCCGCATCGCTATTGACTGCCAGATAAGGGCCGCTGCCCACCAGGTAGTTTTCTGCCGTCAGCGGAGAATTTGCCGGAATAATCTTAAAAGAAAGGATTTCCTTGACATCGGTTTCCGTCCAGATGCGGTCATCTTTAAACTGAAAACGAATTTCATTATTATTGTCGGGGCCTTCAAAGTCAAATGATTTCAACGCCTGGGAAACCAGCACGTAATCCGGCGAGAGGCTGCCCAACTGCTCAATGCGCCGCAGGGTAAAGTTTAGATCTTCCGCGCTAAAAAACTTGCCTTCCGTTTCGCTGATTTTCACCACATCGTCTTCGTTAGTGACAGTGTAGCTGCTATGCCATTTTTTTTCTGGTTTCAGGCGAA
>JAUIFT010000614.1 GCA_030430345.1 Calditrichia bacterium
AACGCAAATGCAATGGTATGCTCAATCCGATACATATAATAGGATAGATCGGGAAATGGGCACCCTGGAAAATGATTTTATTGCTGGCAAGCCTTTGTTGACTTACCAGCGCTACAACACGCTTTTGGAAGAAAAGTGGTTTAAGGAAGCTTTGGATTGCCGCGATTATTCCGATGAAATATTGGCAGATTTGACAGATATGGCAAATCCCAAAAACCTGGAAATGCTGGCGAAGGTTGGCGAGATTGCCGGCGAGAAACAAATACAGCCGGCACATTTCCCGAAAGTGTTTGACTTGAAGTAAACTGGACTGCAACTTCCGAAAATAGCCTTGCCGCAAAAGAGTTTAAAGGCTTACGCTTAAAAACAGGAATCAAGTTATGACATCCGAACAACAACCTTCTCAAGCCCAACACAATCCCGCATTAGCTTTTACCTGGGGAAAATACCGGGAATTTTCCGCAACTGCCCGCAAGCGGAAAGATGAGATTAGCAACTGGCGGTTTCGCGTCTTAATGCTCGGCGTTGGCGGCGCGATTTCCGGTGTGTTTAGTCAGACCCTCCTGGACATTTTCCCCGATGATCCTTCAATGGGAATGCCTTCGAAAGTATTAGGAATCATCAGTGCTTTGGCGCTGGCTTTAGCGACTTATTTCGGCAAGGAGTTGGTGAATCCCGACAAGGAAAAAGAACAAATCCGCGCCCGCTCCATCGCTGAATCACTGAAGTCTGAATGTTACCAGTTTGTTGCCGGTGCATCGCCGTACAATGGGAAGGACCGCGATGAACAACTGCTGGAAAAAACCGAAAGTCTTTTAGAACAAACCGCGGATTTGCGCAGCGAAAACCTTTCCGAGGCAGATCGTCTGAAAAGAATCCTTGCCGACAAGATGGATGTCGACACCTACATTAAAGAACGGGTAGACGATCAAATCACTTACTACTTTAGCAAATCAGACGAATATGTAAAAAAGATGGACGGCATTCGCAATTTCAGTTTATTTCTGGGGATCGTTGCCGTAGTTGCAGGTGCACTGAGCGTCGTCATTCCATTCAATACTGCCGCCTGGGTCGCGGTTATCAGCACGATAACATCCTCGATTGCCGCCTATGCCTACGCCAATCGTTATCAGTATTTACTGGTTAGTTATCAGTCCGCCGGGAAACGGCTGGAAGCACTCAAGTATCGCTGGGAAATTCTCACCAGCAAAAAACCAACGGCTGAAAACATTAACGAATTTATCCAAAAATGTGAAAGAACCTTATCCCTGGAAAATAGCGCCTGGATGTCTGAGTTATCTTCTCAAATGCCAATCGACGATTACAGCGACTGACCCAGATCACAACCCGATAATTTAGATTGATTCATATTAAAACGCTTTATATCTTGCCAAACCTTTACTTCACATCAATCTGGAGGCAACTATGAAATATTCTTTACGGATTTTGCTTGTCCTACTCTTTACCACGCTGCTGCTCAACGGGCAGGATCAGGCGGTATTAATTCCCACGCCGGTTACTGAATCGCCACTCAAATACGAAGACACCTCTGATCTATTCGGGAAATCCTATCGCTGGTTCCTGGAAGGTAATGTTGTAGAGGGCACGAATTTATTGAGAGAAGTTATCGGCAATGCAGGCTACCAGTTGGATCCCAATAAATACTACGTTGTTGTAGCTAATTTCACGGATAATTTTAGTCCGATCGGAATGCTGCATGGTGATGACGACTTTTTGAACACCCGTTTGTATGGGCTCGGCGCAGATGACCTCTACTTCATTATGGTTACCCGCCGGGAAAGTCCGCAAACATATGTATCTACATTTGCTACGGCTAAATCTTCCCCTTCGATGGAGAATTTATTACCATTCCTCAGCCTGTTTATCCCGATTATTCCGCCGACCTCCATTGCATCCGCAAACAACGATACCTGGGTCGATGTCCGGAAATTCACCATTCCGGAACCTTTTCGGAAAAACAGCGATCTTTCATTTCTTGTCAAAAAAGATTTAAGCGATGATCATGTCCTTGCCCAGGCGGTATTCGACAACACTTCCCGTGAACGCTGGACCTATGGCATTGCCACGGCGATCACCAGCGTGGATGATGTCAATCTCATTATAGGCAGCGATGGGAGCATCATTGTAGAGCCGAAGCCGAATCTTGATCTTGCCAATTTCGCGATCGTGAATTATCACTTTTCCGCCATCGACACCAAGTCGAAACGCTTTCAGGATTCTTTCCACCTGCTGGCCGGGATTCGTTTGACGGACTTCATCGAGCCGGTCGCCGGTATTGGCGCAGGATTCGACCTTGGCGCCATCAATCTCGGTCTGTTTGCCGGTTACAGCGTAGAAGTTGCTAATGAATTGGAAGATGGATTTGCTGTCGGTGATGTCATCACTGACCCGGAAGTCGACCCTTTCAAAACATCATTGCGTGGAAAACTGCGCTTTGGTTTGCATGTAAGTTTTCCCTGATTGAGCGTGAGATCAACGGTATTATCACTATAATTGATAACCTTTTATCATTAAGGAGAATACATGGCTGCACAGCTTAAGGATGTCAGAAAATTACTTTCTGAAGCAAAAAAGGAATTGCTGGGTAAATCGAATGTCAACGCTGTTGGTGTTGGCTATAAAACAACCGCAGGCAAAATGACCGACGACCTTTGCATCGTTTGTTCCGTAGAAGTAAAAAAAAGCAAGGAGTCGCTGGCTGGCAGAGATTTAATTCCGACAACAATCCAGGGCGTACCGACGGATGTAAATCCGATCGGGGTGCTTCGTGCGTTGGAAGACCCTACCGGCAGATTCCGTCCCGCACCAGGTGGCGTCAGTTGTGGTCACTTTAACATAACAGCCGGCACTTTAGGCTGTTGGGTAAAGAAAAATGACAAACTTTATATTCTCTCCAAC
>JAUIFT010000615.1 GCA_030430345.1 Calditrichia bacterium
ACAGCGCCCGCTTCTTTAATCAATTGAATCGCAGCAGTGCCAACGCCGCTGGCCGCCGCATGCACGAGCACTTTCTCCCCATGTTTGATTTTTCCCAGCCAAAACAAAGACTGGTAGGCTGTCAGAAAAACTTCCGGAATCGCAGCAGCCTGTTCAAACGAAAGATTCTCGGGAATTGGGATCGCCCGTTTGGCAGGAATAGTGACATACTCGGCGTAACCACCGCCATCCAGTAACGCACATACGCGGTCGCCAATCTCCCAGCCGGGACAATCCGGCCCCAGCGCTTCCACCTCTCCGGCCATTTCCAGGCCAAAAATTGGTGTGCTGCCCTTTGGTGGAGAATATCGGCCCTGGCGTTGAAGGATATCGGCCCGATTGATTGCCGTTGCTTTTATTTTCACCAGTAACTCTTCATGACCGGGGCGTGGCTTGGGAAATTCCTTAAAAGTCAACTGACTGGCGTCGCCGGGTGTGCCGGCAACAATCGCCTTCATCATCATGATAATGGCTCCTTCTCAATGGTGTTTAAAATTCGGCGATGTGCACTGAATTTACCGGCGAAGCGGCGTAGCCCTTCCTGGCGCATTCGTTGAGCATGCTTTTCAAAATAATTTTCCAGACTGTCTCTGTCCTTTAAATAATAATGCACGGACCAAAGCTGTTTCGTCATGTCCTCCCCTTCAACTTCATACCATGCTGCCTTTTCAAAGCCATCCAGGGAAAGCATTTCTTCGATATGTTCCTGCAGCCAGCGGCGATACTGGCCGGCAACGCCGCTGTTAACTGTCAGGTTTACTTCATAAATGATCATATTTAGTCTTTAAGTTTATTAAAAACAACAATTTTTCGCTTTTACATTCCATGACATATTTCAAGCTTAAAGGTAATTCCGGACTTGAGGAAATGAAAGCGTATTCAGGATGGGATTCATTAACATTTAGAAAAATCTTTATCCCATCGTTTCAATTAAAGCCTCAACATACTCTTTCGTGTTACAGGGGCCGCCAAGGTCCTTTGTCGTTCGTTTGCCTTCGCCAATAACTTTCGCCACTGCTTTTCGGATTCTTTCAGCAGCTTCCGGTTCACCCATTTGCTGGAGCATCAACGCACCGCTCAGCAGCAAAGCTGTTGGGTTGGCAACGCCTTTACCGGCAATGTCCGGCGCGCTGCCATGCACTGCTTCAAATACTGCGTAATCATCGCCAAGGTTTGCGCTGGGGGCAACGCCGAGACCGCCAATCAAACCGCTGGTCAGGTCCGAGATAATATCGCCAAAGAGGTTTTCCATTACCAGTACGTCGAACTGGCTGGGGTCCATTACCAGCTTCATTGCGGTGGCATCAACAATTGCTTCATCATATTCGATCTGTGGATATTGGCGGGCGACTTCCCGGGCGACTTCCAAAAAAAGGCCATCACTCATTTTAAGAATATTTGCCTTATGAACCACCGTTACTTTCTTACGATTATAGCGCCGGGCAATTTTAAACGCCGCCTGAATAATACGCTCAGAACCCTTCTCGGTGATGACGCGCTGACTTTCAACAATGCCGGGGACCACCATATGTTCTAAACCACTGTAGAGACCTTCGGTGTTTTCGCGAATAACAATCAGGTCGACGTCTTCGTGACGGGTTTTGATACCCGGAATGGTTTTCGCCGGGCGAAAGTTGGCGTATAAATCCAGACGTTTACGCAACTCAACATTCACTGAACGAAACCCGGTGCCAATCGGGGTGCCAATCGGGCCTTTCAGGGCAAACCGGTTCTCTTTGATGGCATCAAGGGTTTCATCCGGCAGCGGGGTGCCATGGCGGTTTGCCATTTCCGCACCGGCGTGTTTTTCGATCCATTCGATTTCCAGCCCGGTTGCGTTAATTACTGCTTTGGTTGCCTCGGCCACTTCGGGGCCAATGCCGTCTCCGGGAATAATCGTTACTTTATAAGACATTTCTCCTCCAGGGTGTTATTATTTTTTATCTGTTTTCTCTTAGTTCGTTTTTAAAGGTTATATAGCCAGCCAATCATCAGGGTAATTGCAGACTGCGGATCGCTTACAAGAAGGCTGCCATCGCCGAGTTGATATTCGGCGGAAGCCCACTGAAAAAATCCGCGAGCGAAAAAGTTGCCACGATGATACTGACTGGAAAAAACCAGCGCCCATGGCTTGTTAATGTGGGCAAATGCCAGGCGCTCTTCTCCGGAATTACTGTTGCCCTCGGAAAATACAAAGCGCGGATAAATAACATTGTCATATTTATAGTAATAGGAGAATAAAGCGCCAAAGGTTAAGGCATTGTTTGCCTGCCAGCGGCTGCCCAGCACGATCTCGTTGTTCCAGATATGCCGCTCCCCTACCCCGGCGCTTCGTGCCGCGAATGTCGTGTCGGACTCTTCCAGAAATTGATGTCGTAACTCTAGTGATAACATTGCCTTGTCGCTGATGCTATAGCTGATGCCATAACCGGCATGGCCTGGATAGCCGATATTCGCCGCGGAAAAGTTCGATGTGATAAAATCCAACCGTAACTGATCTTCGGTTAATGAGACTTGCGATTTCTGTGTCTGAAAAGTTAGATACGATTTGGCGCGTGGCGACATTTGCCAGCTCGCGCTAAAAAGGTATTGAAGATTATTAAAAAGGTTCGAGCTGAACTTTGCCGGTGCTTCAATTGTCCGCGGACTTTCCGGGGCAGATTGAACATCCCATTGATGGCGAAAACTTCTGCTGAATGCGCCGAGCGTAACAGATACTGCGGGACTGGTTTGCATGGATAATGCAAGATAGAGGCTGTTTTGAGATACTTCGTGTGTCTGCGCATCGGCTATTACCGTTTGCGATGAAAATACCAATGTCTCAGTTGTATTCTCCATTTTACGATTGTATAAAAGTTCGTTTTGATAA
>JAUIFT010000616.1 GCA_030430345.1 Calditrichia bacterium
CCCAATCCGGATGAGTTACGTAAAAAGATAGTACATACCTATCATCTAAGCTCCTTTCCTGGTTTAATGAACTTGATGTGATTAATATATGTCGCCCTCAACTAATCTGTTGAAAGAGCTGTAGTATGCATAATCCGCAGAATTGTTCTGCAAGTAGAATACTTTTTATTGTAGTTAAATGATTAACCCCGCTCACCTAATATATTGCGAGGCTGGAGTATTGCAAGGAAAAACTGTCCGGAACTAAGAAAAATTTTAGACCTGCTATGTGATTTCAATATTTTTCTAACGCCTCGTTTTCAACTTGTTGAACTAGCGTTATGCCGAAACCATTTTTCGACATAACGCTTCCTGGGCAATTGTCTGATAGCAATAAAAAACGCGCCACTTCCCAGGAAGCGGCGCGTTTTGAGGATGAGTGATTTATGAGGAGGTTAATTTTTTGAGAACTTTTTTAATAATGTCTGACGACGCTCTTCACTGGATTGACGGTTTTCATCTGATTGTAAGGATATGATTCGCCGGGTACGGGATGCTGCTTTATTACCAAGACCATTTGCCCATGCTGTTTGACGCAATATCTCTACACCAAGACCTTTTTTCGTTTCAATCTCCGCTTTCCTTAGCACCTTTTCGACCATCCGTTCTGCTGCTGCTTCCGATAGCCGAATCGGCGAATGCTTTTTTGCACTGTTCAAAAACATAATCGAATTGATTAAGATTGCGGTTCCATAGGGGATTTCTGTTTGCCATTCGGGATTATCAATACCACCAAAATAAACGTTGATTTTGTCATCCTCCATTTTGAAATCGCCGGAAACAATATCTGCCGTTTCCAGGTCAATCACGCCGCTGGGATGTACCATTAAAGAAAGGGCTTCCGTTAAACTACAGCCGGTCGATAAGATTAAGGAGACCAGGGCCGTTTCCTTTCTTTGCGTATCGTTGCCGACATGATAGGGGAGAAAGGTATTTAACCGTTGATACTCCGTCTTGTTTAGTCCCCGCAGTTTCTCCGGCGTTTTTTCCGGAATGCGAATGATTTCCGAAATAACTTCATTGCCGAGATAGCCACGGTCTTCGATATAGCGGAGAAATTCTTTAAAAGCGCTCAGATATCCATTTTCGGCATTTTCAGAGACTTCGATACCCTGGTCGATGTTTTGCCAGCGTGCCTTTCGCCATGCTGTTGAGACTTTATAAGAATCGATATCGCCCAGGGACTGAATCTGTAAATTATCAAACATTATTGTCAGATTCCCAAGATAATTGACGACAGTATCCTGCGTATAACGGCAATTCTTTTCCAGATATGATTTATATTCTCTCATCAGATTAAACATGGCTGTCTCCTTTAGTTTGCGCTGAAGTTACGGCCCTGACGACCCATTTCCTGCAAATACTTGCGAACGGTTTCCCGGGAGGATACCCCAACTGCTGTTGCCATTTCCGTAAGGGAAGCATCCGGATATTCATCCAGGAAATCTTCCAGCATTTGCATTCTTTCCTGCTTGTTTCGGCGGATCTGCGCATTGGCTGCACTGAGATCGCCGGAAGCCGGTTTGCTGCGCGGCGCTTTTAGCTCCGGGCGGGGCGAGGTAACACTGCGCGGATTGGAACGCTGGGGACGGCCCTGGGTCTTTTTATATTCTACCAGATTACGGGTGCCGATCGTGTCGCACATAACATAGGCAAGGATCGGAAAGACGATGGTGCCGGCCAGCCACTGCGTCCAGGTCAAAGGATCAAGATTGACTAAATTGGCATAGGTAAGTTCGATACCATAGGCAGAGCTAAAACCTTCCGCCATGTTAGCGATACCGGAAGCGAATAAGACCAGTGTGGTAACAACGCGGACCATCCAGGCCAATTCACCATCCTTGATGAGTTCATCCTTGAAAATCGACATTGCCACAACCCCGGCGTCAATCGCGAAGGCGGCAACGGCTCCAAGAAGGAGACTATCATAAAAAAACTGGCTCATGAACGTTGTGGTGTGCATGAAGGTCGCAGTGAGAATACCGACCAGACACAACGCCCCGGCGCGATACTTGACAAGCTCTCTAAATTTTGACCTCATTTCCATTGTTCTGATCTCCTTTCTTTTTGTTGTTTAACAGTCTGCGTTGAATTGTCTGATCTTCATCGGCGCGGTTTTCCCGCCGTGCTGTCGGGAGGCGATTATTGCCGGCAGCATGCTGTTCGCCGAAAGCGCCCGGAAAAAATCCGTACTTGCGCCCACTCTGATATTGAAGAAACTGCCCGGCATTAAACATCAATACCGTTTCGCTGTTTGCTGTTACTGCCTGATCGGTTGCTGCGGTTTGCTCCAGAAAAGCGCGGGCCATACGCGCAGTGTCCTGCATAATGATTCCGTCCATCGAAGTACTCCTTGCGTTTTGGGTAGTGGTTTTGTTAATTGATACACTTTCAGATTTGTCCGAGAATCGGCTCATTTTTTTCCTTCCGGATATGGTGAACAGTAAAAATTAGAACTAGTGAACAAACATTCACCTATATGATACGGCAAGATTTCCGCTTTGTCAAGTCCTTTTCTTGTTAAAGTGTATTTATGTTCACTGGTGATTTATATCAATTCTTGTCTTCTAAAAATAAACCATGGCAAATCTATAAGTATTTGTTTATGATTGCTTTATGGTTGTTTGGGTTTGTTTGCTGAAGATGAGGGGAAGTGATGAGTGTGCGGGTGGAAAAGTTGCGGTAAAGCCTTCTCCGAGAGGGTTTTAGAGCGAATTTTAATGAGGGAAAATCACGCTAAAAACAGGTGCTCATTTTAGTGAACGATAGTGATCCATGAAGGTTTTGCGGTCATTGAGAATGCGGGTTAATTCAACATCGCGCAGAATGACATTGATCTTGATCGCCTCATTCAGATAGCGC
>JAUIFT010000617.1 GCA_030430345.1 Calditrichia bacterium
GGTTTCATCGGATTCTGAATGGCTTTCCTCCTGTGATTCATCTGATCCGGAATGGTTTTCTGGAACCGCCTGACCATGTTCTTCTTCGGGTTTCATTTGGGATTTGGCCCAGCTGATCAGTCGTTCTTTTTCTTCTGCGCTCAATGCGGCTTCCGGATGCATAAATACATAGGCATCCATCGGCATCGCGCCAGATTCAACTTCTTCAACAAGTTCTTCCAGTTTATGATTCTTCTTCCTGGCTTTATATTCACCCCAGGTAGAAAAGTTCAGGTGCCGGCGCCCATCATTGACATCATAGGCAACCAGAAAAGAAACCGGGGCAATTTTGCTATACCAGGGCCAAACGGTTTCATTGGAATGGCAATCATAACATGCCCGTTTTAATACTTTTTTAACTTCAGAATTAACAGGTATTTCGGAAGTGATCGGAGGATTGTTCATTTCAAGCGGTATAAATTGCAAAATTATCATAAGCGCAACGAACCCTGCGAGACCATATTTCAAGTATTTATGCATTTGTAAACTCCACTTTTCTTAAAAAATAATTTCAGGAAAATATCCTGCAAAACTTTTTTCATTTCAACCGCTTTTATTATTATGTTTAAATAGTATGAATTTTTAGAAAGTATTGGAGTAATGATGACACCGGAAAATAAAGAACAATTGCGCCAGAAGCTTATCGCTGAAGTGGCAGCAACGAAAAACGATATTAAACGCCTGGAAGAGTTAACCCAACCGGTTGCGCCGGATAATGCTATTGGCCGCCTCAGCCGGATGGAAGCGTTGAATAGCAAGAGCGTAAACGAAGCCGCATTGGAAAGCGCCCTGGCCAAATTACCTCGTCTGGAAAATACCCTCGCTAAAATAGATCACCCCGAGTTTGGCTTATGCAAAAAGTGTAAATCACCGATTCCATTTGAACGATTGATGTTTATGCCGGAAAGTAACTTATGTATGAACTGCGTTCGCCGCTAGGTATTTATTGACTGATTTTATTCCCCCGTTAAAATCTTAAATAATCTATTCTGAATTCTGAACTAATGGTTGACATTGCCAGGGGAATTGCCTATTCTGGTATTTGTTGTTTAAAACAACTAATATCCAAAGGGAGTTAAATGAGAAAAAAGCGGCAAAATGTAATCATGGGAAATGCGAAGGTCGTACGCAGTATTAACCGGGCAGCTATCCTGAACATTATCCGCGAACAACAGCCAATATCCCGCATACAAATCGCCCGTATTACCGGCCTGAATAAAAGCACAGTTACCAGCATTGTTCCGGAATTGGTGGAGGATAAGCTGGTTTATGAAGCCGTCGACCGTGATAAAAACGTCGGTAGAAACCCGATCAGTCTGCGTTTGCAGTCCGGCACTCATTTTGTCGGGGGCATCAGCATTGAGGCGAATAATACCCATCTGGTGGTGGCCGATATCGATGGCAGCATTAAAACGCAGGAGACAGTGAAAACCCGGGCCAACGACCCCGCAAATTTTCTGGCCGACTGTGCCCGCAGATTAACGGAATTACGAGTATCGCAAAATGTCGTAGCTTTTAAGAGTGTTGGTATTTGCTTGCCGGGCGTTGTTGATCCGCAGAACGGCACGGTTTTCTTTTCTCCGCAGTTAGGATGGGAAAATCTTGATCTTACCTCGAAAATGCAAACCCTGATGCCAGAACAAGATGCAATCGTAGTGGACAATGATGCCAATGCATCTGCTTTAGCAGAATTGTGGTTTGCAAAACATGATAAGCCGTTGCAGGATTTTGTCTTTTTGCAGGTGGAAAACGGGATCGGTGCCGGTATTGTGTTGGAGAAGGAATTAGTGCGGGGAGGAAATTTTGCCTCGGGGGAATTTGGCCATTTAACCATTTATGAGGGCGGTGAATTATGTGCCTGTGGTAACTACGGCTGCTGGGAAGCCTATGCATCGGTTGGTGCTACACTGAAACGTTATCAACTTCGTTCGGTTTCCCGGGAGGCGCCTGATGGCTTGCAAAGTATTGTTGCGGAAGCCCGCCAGGGAGATGATATTGCCCGGGAAGTGTTGCTGCAAACCGGCCAATATCTTGGCCTGGGTATCGCCAATATTATTAAGGCGGTTGATCCGCATGTGATTGTTTTAAGCGGCGGTATTGTCGAAGCGTTTGATTTGATCTACCCGGAAATGATGGCAACAGTCAACCGCCGTGCGTTTTGGGGGCGGAAACGGGAAATCCAAATTTTGCCCACAGCATTGGCGGTCGAGCCCCGGGTGTTGGGGGCGGCAACGCTGGCAATTCAGGAAATATTTAATGATTTTCGAATCACCCGCTAATATATAAGGAAACTTAGATGCGCTTTGGAATAGTCACGGATTCGCATTATGCAAACATCGATCCGGTGGAAGACCGCTATTTTCGTGATTCTCTGGATAAAATGGCGGTTTGTGTCGAAACGATGAATCGGGAAAAGGTCGATTTTCTGATAATGCTCGGTGATATAAAAGATCAGGATCCGGAACCGGTAGAAACTAAGACCCTATTATATCTGGCGGAAATCGAAGCCGCTTTTCGCAAATTTGAAGGGCCATGTTATCATGTGCTTGGTAATCATGACATGGACAGTATTTCCCGGGAGCAGTACTTTTCCCTGGTAAGGAATAGCGGGATAGCATCCGGGAAAGGATATTACGGTTTTCAGCACAATGACATCACCTTTCTGGTGTTGGATGCTTGTTATCGCCCGGACGGTATGCCATATCATAAAGGTGCTTTTGACTGGATGGAATCCTTTATACCGGCGGACCAATTGGACTGGCTAAAAAACGCATTGGTAAACAATTCCCGGGAGACAATCGTCTTTTGCCATCAATTGCTGGATTTGCCCGGAAAATATGGCATAAACAACGCTGACGCAG
>JAUIFT010000618.1 GCA_030430345.1 Calditrichia bacterium
GGGGGGGGTGCTTTTTACCTCAGATAATATCGAGTCCTATAACGAAAAGCAACTGCAGCACTATCTTTCCCAATTTCCCCTGCGGCAGCGCAGTGTACAAGGTGTCGAGGAAAACGAGGGCATTTACAGAATAGAAATGAAAAGCCGGGGGCGGGATTATTTGATTCTGGCAAATTTCGGTGCAAAATCCGTCAGTGTTGCTTTGCCGCCAGGGGATTATTTTGCAGATGGAAAAATTCTGCAAAATCAGCTCAATCTTGGTTCCTATCAAACGCTCTGTTTATTAAGCTGTGGCGTTGCGGATTTCGAAATACTCGGGACAACCGGACATGTGTTCCCGTTAATGAATCTCGAATCATTCGCCATCGCTAAATCCAATTTTAAAGTAGACTTAAAAAAAGCTGAAAAGTCGGTTCTTCCCGCAATCGCCTACATTAAAGTGCCTGATAATTGTCAAGGGTTGTTCTTCAATAAAAAGGAATATCCGGCATCTAAAGAAGGTGCTTTTTCCCTGGTAAAAATTCCCTTTTAAAAAATAGCGAAATCCGGAACGCCTACATTTCGGTTTTAGCGATAATTTGCCTTGTTTAATTCCTTCAGAAGCGGTATCGTTATCCTGCTTTATTCCCGCTGGTTTAACTGGTGTGTCAGAAAGATATATGGTAACAGGATTCGCTTTGGATGAATCGCAAAAGAAAATGGAGAAATTACCGCTCGGCAAGCAATTCGCCTATGCGGGCGGGCAATTAGGCTGGGCAACGTTGATGAATATTGTCAATCTGCAACTGGTCTATTTCTATATCCCCCCCCAGGATGCCGGCATACCGGTGTTTATATCCCAGGTTGTATTTTTAGCCGTTTTGAATACGCTCACCCTGATTGCCGCCAGCGGCCGTTTATTAGATGCGATCACCGACCCGCTGATCGCAAACTGGAGTGATCGTTGGCAGGGAAAAAACGGGCGGCGTATACCGTTTCTCAAGGCCGGTGCGATTCCCAGTGCATTCTTCTGTGTGCTCTTATTTGTGCCGATTATCGACGGACAAAGTGGCTGGAATATCGTTTGGTTAATTATTGTTCAGATATGCTTTTACATTTCGTTGACCGTTTATGTAACCCCATTTTTTGCATTGTTGCCGGCGCTTGGACACACGCCGGATGAGAAGTTGAACCTTTCTACCTGGATCTCGATCACTTATGCCCTCGGGATTGTTTTGGCCTCCCAGATACCGGCAATTGCCGCTGTATTTGCGGAAACATTTCAATTGTCAGACAAAGTCACGGCGTTGCAGTTGGCGATTGTTGCCGTGGCTGCCTTCGCAATATTATTCATGTTCTTGCCAGTGGTTTTTATCGACGAAAATCGCTACTGCCTTGGCGGACATACGGAAATTCCATTGAAGGAAGCCATTCGCCATACGATGCGGAATCAGAACTTTATTTATTACGTCGTTGCGGATTTTAGCTATTTCATGGGGCTGACGATCGTCATGACCGGTCTGTTATACTATATCACTGTTTTGCTGGGGTTGGCCGAGTCCCTGATGGGTATTCTGTTGCCAATGATGATCCTGGTTTCCTTCTTGTTTTATCCACTGGTAAATATCATCGCAAAAAAATCCGGTAAAAAGATGCTGGTATCTCTGGCCTTTTTTCTGATGAGCGCCATCTTCTTTTTTATTCTTTTTTTAGGAAAATTGCCATTCTCGGAGATGGCCCAGGCCTTTGCCCTGGTTGTGGCGTTCTCAATTCCGGTATCTTTTCTCGGGATTCTGCCCAATGCGATTCTAGCGGATATTGCAGCACATGACGCCGCTGTTACCGGCGTGAAACAGGAAGGGATGTTCTTCGCCACCCGAACACTAATGCAAAAATTCGGACAAACATTTGGCGTACTGGTGTTCGCAGCACTGACATCCCTGGGGAAAGATCCCGGTGCGGATCTGGGCGTCCGCCTCAGCGGTGTAGCCGGCTGCTTGCTCTGCTTGTTCGCCGGTATATATTTTTTGCGCTATGATGAAAAGGCCGTTCTGGAAACTGCGCTGAAAAGTAAATAATAATGTTGGATTTATTGATTTCTGAGAGATTTAAATGCGCGAAACCTTAGTCGTCCTGGCGGCTGGCATGTCGTCCCGCATGAAAAAGTCGCAATCGGTAGGTGGCCTGGATGCCACTGTCGTTGCACAGGCAAATAATATCAGCAAAGGCTTGATTACCGTCGGCGAAGATGGACGGCCCCTCTTGGACTATATTCTCTACAATGCCCGGTCCGCAGGATATCGGCATATTGTGCTGCTGACCGGCAAAGACAACTCCGCATTTAAGAAGCTTTATGGCGACCTTCCCCGCGGCAACTGTTTCCATGGATTGCAGATTGATTATGCTGTTCAACATATTCCTGAAGGGCGAAGCAAGCCGTATGGCACTGCCGATGCCGTTCAGCAAGCTATTGAGCAGGTAGACAGACTGCAAGCTGCTGCGTTTACGGTTTGTAATTGTGATAATTTTTATTCGGAAAGAGCATTTCGGCTATTGCGGGAAAGCACAGCCGCGAATGCCTGGATTGCCTATGATCGCGATGCGCTGGAGTTCCCGGCAGAACGCATTGCCCGTTTCGGTATCGCCCGTTCCGACGAAAATGGATACTTGCTGGAAATGATTGAAAAACCCTCCGCGGAAACCATGGATAAATGCCGGGATAGCTCCGGTGCGTTACGGGTGAGCATGAATATTTTTAAATTCGATGGTGCTATGTTCTTGCCATTTCTGCAAAACTGCCCGGTGACGCCGGAGCGGGATGAAAAAGAACTGGCTACTGCGATTACAAATATGATACAGGAAATTCCCAAATCTATGCTGGGAATCCCCCTTGCTGAGCATGTCCCCGATCTCACCGAG
>JAUIFT010000619.1 GCA_030430345.1 Calditrichia bacterium
GAGAATACCGGCCAGCACTGCGCCGCCAATTAAAACACCTAAGGCAATCCCTTTGAGCAAATCCATTAAAAAAGTGATCGGAGTGGTTTTATTGAAGCCAAATCGTTCCTCAATAACAAAGGTGGAATAGATGCTAAAAGGCAGAGAGATGATCGAGCGGGCAAATATCAGGATACCAATATACAACAGGCCGGTCCAAATCGGTCCCAGCGCCCATCCCCGGACAATCTGATCAAGATAATCAAAGCCGCCGGCAAACCAGAAAACTAACGTTACTAGCAGGCCGAAGGTGCCGGTAATAAACCCGAAACGAGTGCGAACCCGGGTATATTCCTGTGATTTCTCATATTTTTCCTGATCATAAACATCGCTAAATTCTGCCGGCAATTCGTTCTTCAACGCACGAAGATTTAAAACTTCCGTGATGAGATCCAGCAGAAAACCGATCAATAAAGTGGCCAAAATAATAATGCCATATATATTCATTGCTAAAATTCTCCCGTACTAATATGTTCAACACTAAATATGGCAAAGATTTCGAAAATTCAATATTAAAAATAATTACCCTGGACAGTTGACAGTTGACAGTTGACAGTTGACAGTTGACAGTGATCAGTGAACAAGTTTTAAGAAATTATAAATTGGGAATTGGTAAAAAATTATCGGAAGCCTGTAGTTGGATGTAGTCCAACTACTATCTTTGTACGATTGACAACTGATCACTGTAAAGAAGTGAGGGCAAATCATCAATAACAGGTATTATTGTAAAGACAACCACTCATTTAATAGAAAGAGGTACCCAATGCAGTTTTTCCGATCGATAATATGCCTGATGGCCGTTTGTTTTATCTCTGCCTCCTTAAATGCCCAATATGAGGTAGAAATCGCATTTCCTTCGCTTAGTTTTACCCAACCGGTCGATTTACAAAATGCCGGGGATGGTAGCAATCGGCTGTTCGTTGTCAATCGTTTCGGCATTATCCACGTTTTTGAAAACGATGAAAATACTACAAATATTAGCAGCTTTCTGGATATCCAGAACCGGGTAGATCATTCATTTGGTGAAGAGGGATTACCCGGTCTGGCATTTCACCCGGATTATGAGAACAACGGGTATTTCTATGTCAATTACACCGGAAGTGGTCCCAGCCGCTCAATTATTTCCCGCTTCAAAGTGTCTCCCGACAATCCGAATCTTGCCATGGCCGATAGTGAATTCGTGATTATCGAACTTCCGAAGCCATTTGCCAATCATAATGCCGGTGCCCTGGCATTCGGTCCTGACGATGGATATCTCTATATCACCACTGGTGACGGCGGCTCCGGCGGCGATCCACTCAATAGTGGGCAGGATCGGGAATCTCTGCTGGGGAAAATTTTACGCATCGATGTGGACAATATCACCGATAGCACCAATTATTCCATTCCCGCCGACAATCCCTACGCGGATTCTACCAACAGCTTTCGAAAGGAAATTTACGCCTATGGCCTGCGCAATCCCTGGCGGATGAGCTTCGATCCGGAGACCGGTTTGCTCTGGGCTGGCGATGTTGGGCAGGACGATTACGAAGAGATTGATATTATCGTTAATGGCGGAAACTACGGCTGGAAAATTATGGAGGGCAATCATTGCTACTCTCCCTCCACTAACTGTAACATGAGCGGGTTGATATTGCCAATTTGGGAGTATGAACACCCCTCGTTTGGCTCTGCCTCGGTAACCGGCGGCTTTGTCTATCGGGGAAGCCGCGCCCCGGGATTGACCGGGAAATATATCTATGCCGATTATCTTAGTGGGCAAATATGGGCCTTGAATTACACTAACGAACCTGTGCTTAATGAAGAAATTATTAACAGCAATTTATTTATTTCTACCTTTGGCGTGGACGAATCGCAGGAATTGTATTTCTGTGCCTTCGATGGCCGTATATACCGCTTTATCGATACTTCTGTAGGTATCGAAGATGCCCAGCCACTGGCCTCACCAGCGAGGTATGAATTGGCGCAGAATTATCCCAATCCTTTTAATCCATCAACGATTATTCCGTTTCGCATCGAGCGGGCAGCCGATATTCGCATCGACGTTTTCGACGTCAACGGACGCTGGGATTTATTTTTATCGCCTTCAGGTCGATGGCCGCCTGCTGGCAGCGAAGCGGATGGTCCTGTTGAAATGATGGCAGCGTTGCCAGCGCGCATTCTCGGAATGGACTTTAGCGGCGGAAAAAATGCCGGAAAAAAGTTGTGGCTCAGTGAGTGTCGCCGGGAGAATGATCAACTTATTATGGAACGTTGCTACCGGGGCTGCGAGTTGCCGGGGAGCGGCGTTTCGCGGGAAAAATGCCTGCTGGCATTGCGTGATTTTTTACGCCGGGAAAGTAATTGCCTGATCGGGATGGATTTCCCGTTCGGGTTGCATGAGCGAATGGTGCCGGAAGATGATTGGACCGCTTTTATCGCATCTTTCAGGGAGAAATTTCCGACGGCAGAAACTTTTCGCAGTTACTGCCGCTCTTTTTCTGCCCGGCCGGAATTGAAACGAACGTCTGATATTGAAAGTAAGGCACCATTTTCCCCGTATAATCTTTGGATCTACCGGCAGACCTACTACGGTATTTATGATGTGCTGGCGCCATTATTGCAGGAGGGAGCAATTACTGCCCTGCCAATGCAGTCTACTATCCCGGGCAGTGTCCGGGTGATGGAAACCTGCCCGGCATCTGTGTTGAAATGGGCGGGTCTTTATCTGCGCTATAAAGGGAAAGCGGAAAGCGCTTTACAAAATCGTGCCGAAATCGTTAATTACCTTCTGGCGAACAAGGTCAAATTGGCGGCGCCGAATTTGCGGGAAATTCTATTGGATGATCCGGAAGGAGATGCGCTGGATAG
>JAUIFT010000620.1 GCA_030430345.1 Calditrichia bacterium
ATCTACTGGGAAGGCGAAAAAATGTTTGAGAAAAACAGCCAGATGCAGTTCGATGTGGATCTCAACTCTGTTGAAACCGGCATGGGCAAACGGGATCGCGATATGCGGGAAGTCCTGAAAACCGATAAATGGCCGACCACTTCTTTTAAAGGCAGCATTATTAAACACAGTAAAATTGACAGTAATGTGACCGCATACGATGTCGTGGCGAAAGGAAAGATGTTTATCCATGGCGTGGAAAATGATATTGAAATTCCCGGGGTGATTGCCGTCGATGGCGATAAGATTCATATTAAAGTGAATTTCACCGTGCTGTTAAAGGATTATAACATCGAAGCACCTTCGCTGGCGGCTTTTGTAAAAGTAAGTGAAGAAATTATCCTGAACCTCAACTTCCATATGAAAGACGTTACGGAGTAAAATCGTTCCGTTTCCCGGCAGAGAAAAGCCCTTTCAATATTAAACGGAAAAGTGCTATACTGATTTTTATTCGATTAAAGACACCAAACTCTTTCTTCTCTGACAGCATCGCTCAAATGCCGCAGAAGATAAACTGGAGGAAGCTATTTTGAATACAGTATCAAAACTATTTATTGCTTTTATTCTGATTGCCAGCATTGGGGGGAGCCTGCTGGCACAACCCAAATGGAAACGGTCCGAGCCGGCGAAAAAAGCCGAGCAGGAACTCTTTCGCTCTACAATGACTGCGAATTTTCCCACTGCGGAAACGGTTAAAAAGGGCGATTTTGAATTTGAAATTTCCCACCGTTTTGAGCCGTCCGTAAATGATGGCTTCGATAATCTTTATGGATTCGATGGCCCGGTAAATATGCGCATCGCCCTTGGTTACGGCATCACCGACCATCTGATTTTCACTTTTGGCCGCAGTAACCTGCTCGACAACTGGGATTTCCAGTTCAAGTATAAACTGTTGCAAATCCGCGGAAAGACCCTGCCCAGCAATATTGCGATTCGTGCCGGGGTTGCGCTGAATACTGCAATTCCTGTGGGCAGTGACGGCGAAGGGATACGCGGCCGCCTTGATGGCCGCAACTTCCAGTATTATGGACAGCTGATCTATAATACCATGTTGTTCAAAAAGAAACTTGGCATCGGTATCGTTCCCTCTTTTCTCCAAAACAGCGGAATTTTTACCGTAGACCCGGAATATACTTTTACCATGGGCAGTTATTATCAGTATTATTTTAATACACTCTGGAGCGTTTGGGTGGAACAAAACAGCGTTGTCACCGGTTATCAGGGACCTATTTTGCAGGGGGAAACCAGGAAATCCCATAATACAGTCGCTATCGGATTTGATCTGGAAACCGGCGGACACTTCTTTCACATTTTTGTAACCAACAATGAAAAGCTTAACCCGGCCCAGTATCTCATCGGTGCAGACCGCGGCACTGGCGAATGGCGGATTGGTTTCGGCATTACCCGTCATCTCTAGACATTTTAGTTAAGGATTTTTTGAAAAATTTCTCTTTTTTCGAAACCTTTCCGGTAAGTTTCCGTTTTTGAAAATGTGTCTCTTAAATTTATACCTCCTCCAAAGCCGTCAATCTGATTGACGGCTTTCTTTTTTACAGTCTTCTCCGATTATTTGATTAATTTCCTGGTTTTTTTGACAGACGTTCTTGCCTCTTTCCGCAAATTATTCGATATTGCTTACCTGGATTTTTATCTCCTTACCTGACAGAACAATGAGGACCCTTTTCGTATATGAAAAGCTTGATTATCACCCATCCCGGCAGCGCACACTTTGATGAATTCTTTGCACTATGCTTGATTCTCGCCAGTCACCCAAACACCGATTTTCGTATCGAACGGCGGGACCCCAGTGAAGATGAGCTGGCCGATCCGGATATTTGGGTCGTTGATATCGGTGGCCGTCACGAACCGGGGTTACGGAATTTCGACCATCACCAGGATCTTAATCTTGGCGCGAGTTTCGTTTTGGTCGCAAAATACCTCGAGCTGGAAACGCTTTTTGAAAATATTCACTGGTGGCAATACAAAGATCGCCTCGATCGTTTCGGCCCCTACGCGATGGCGAAAGAATATGGCGCTTCTTCCATTGAACAGGCGCATAGCCCATTCGAAGACTGGTTTCTTCTCTTGTTTGAGGAGAGTCCCATTACCGTTTATCACATAATGAAGATGTTCGGACGCTACATTATCGATGAGGCGGAAAAGCTTAATGAGAAGATCAAATTTTGGGCCGGCGCCCAGCAGTATCGGGTAAAGGATCGCATCGTTCTGGTCGGTGAGACTGACGAATCTACCGGTTCTCAGGAATTTCGGGACAGCATGGCGGAGCCGGCATCGGTCTCTGTGCGTTTCGATAGCCGGGGACCCGGCTGGACGCTCTACCGATTTAACGATCTCACCGAAATTAACTTCACCCGTGTAGAGAACCATCCCGATATTCTCTTTGCCCACAAGGGTGGATTTATTGCCAAGACGAAAACGCGTATTCCCCTGGAAGAAGTCCTTAAACTCATCGAAATGTCCATCGAAGATTAGTCATAAATTTCCGGATTTAAACTTTTGTTTCATGCTTTCACTGCAAGCCGTAACATTCCTCCGAACCACAATTTTCCGCTGCATTTGAACAATTCCCCCTATATAACTATATTTGCCAATACATCAACATATTCCCCCACTTCGATACCCGGAGGTAGAGATGAGAGACCATCTTTTCAAAGCAACTCAGTTTTTTGTAATTATGCTTGTCATATTAACCACCATAACGCTGCTTGCTCAGCCCAAAGAAAAAATGACTGTGGAATGGATCTACAGCGATGCCGGACAAGCCGTCGATGATGTTCCGAATTTTTTCTGGAGAGCGGATAACAAAGCGATTCTCCTCGACAGCCGT
>JAUIFT010000621.1 GCA_030430345.1 Calditrichia bacterium
TGATTGCACTGCTCAACCACTTGTTCTCCGCCATTGATGCCGGTTTTACTACTCGGCGGTATAATAACCGGGTGTTATCGCTGAGCTATCAGCAAAAGTGGTATAATGAGCAATATGTGGATATGTTTGGCGTAACAATGTCCTTCTAATTAGTGGGTTGTTCCAGTTTCGATCTGCAGAAGATTTTAATCAAGACGAGAAATATCAGGTGACTATGAGACAAGCTGTTGCAAATTTTAATTCCATGCTGTTTCTCCTGCTCTGCATGAGCATAAGTATCGCCTATGGGCAGGCAGAAAAAAACAGCGAAGTTACCCCGCAGTTTTCCAAAGCTGCATTAAGCGCCGCATTCGCTGAAGCCGCTGACGGATTCTCCGTTAATCTCTATCAGGATAGCACTGCGATGCCGCTCGCTACTGGAGGTAGCACGAGTGCCGGCAACATCTTTTTGTCCCTGCTGGTGCCGGGGTTGGGAGAGTATGCGGCAGGGAATAAGAAGGCCGCAAAATTCTTTTTTGGCACGGAAATTTTACTTTGGTCAGGGTTTTATGCCAGTCAAACGTATTTAAATGTACTGCAGGATGATCTGGAATCCTACGCTGCCCGCCACGCCGGTGTTCTTGATGCGGACAGCAAAGGGGATCAATACTGGATTGATATCGGACTGTCACCGGATATTTACACGTTCAATGCTGATAAATTACTGGAACGTGATCTTGATGGCCGTTACGAGGAAAATAGGAATAATGAATGGGTCTGGGATAGTGAAGATAATCAGATCACTTATGCGCAAAAGCGTATTGACCGGGTGGACTGGAAGAAAAATGCTAATTTGATCGTCGGGGGATTGGTGTTGAATCGCATTATTAGCGCCATCGATGTGATTCGCATTGTTCGGAAAAACCGCAATATTGAGAAGCAGGCCCGGCAATCTTACTTGAATTTACGCTATACCGAACTCGCACACGAGGGCAAGGCTTTACGTATGAACTTGACCGTTCGTTTTTGATGTGATAACTGCTGTTGCCAGATAAGCATATCCGTTCCCTGCAAATGACGCGCAACGAAAAAAAATCGATTTTAAATGCCGTATGGACTACGAAGACGGGGATCGCTTCACCGGACAAAAACATCCGCTCACTCCGCCAAAACTCCCTCAAAATAATGATAGATCAGGGTTCTTCACATTAGCCGCGTAATAAATAAAATAGGGGGTGTTTATGCGTCGCACTTTTATGGGTTTTTTTGCCTGTATATTATCCATTAGCAACATTTATGCCCAACCGCCCAGGAATGAAACTAACCAGGTAAGAATTTACCGGGAGGGTTTTTTTCTGGAAAGCAGTGTAGGGTTTTCCAGCGCTGCGCTAACCAGGCCCGTCGATATTTTAAACAGTAACCCTGCTTATGGCGATAAATCTTCGAAAGGTGTTGCAATAGGGGTAACATTCCACACTCAGGAGAGAACGTATCTTCCGCCAGGAATAAATATCGCCAACATTAATCACCAATATCCTTTTCTGCCCAATTCATTTTCTCTTATCTCTGCTCGTGGAAAGTGGCAATTTGGTGCCGGTTTCTACCAAAAATATTCACATAATGTGGACATTGGAGAGGTGTCGATAACGACCTCAGGGGATCCCGGCGGCGTTTCCGATAGTACCTTCCGCCCTGAATTTCGCACGGCCATTTACCGGGCAGCAATATTTTCTGCATATACAATACAACCCACTGCCCAATCACCATATAAAATTACGGTAGCCGTTCAGTTTCAGATGGACAATTTACGCGCCAGGGAAATGATACCCCGCCTGGAAAATAAATCCGATGATTGGGGTAATTCCTTAAAGATTGGCGCGCATCTCGATTTCTATCAACGCTTGTTTTTGGGGGCTGTATATGAGTTTGGCAGTGGTTTTAGCGGCAATGCCAAAATATCGGAAGAGGTAATATTTTCTGATCCTAATGGCCTTTCTTCAATCGGAGAAGAATTTTCTGCCGAATTACCAGATGAATTTACCGTAGCACTCAGCGCGCAGATTCAGCACTCGCTAATCTTAAATCTAAATCTTAAAAAAGTATACTGGAAATCATTAATGTTTTACGATGAAAACAAATACCGTTATGATGGCAGTTTCTTATTTACGCCTTTTCATAATTGGGAATTTGTTTCCGGCATCTATGCAAAGAAACGTTCATATCTGGATGATTTTGTTTCAAAAGAAGCGTATGCATACTATTGGTTTGGCGGAATTCGCCGCGTGATCGGGCAGATTTCATTGGGGATGACCTTTGCCGATAGCCACCTTGCCAAAGCGGACTTATTCGGGCAACGTTTGTTTCGCCTGCAGATGACTTATCGATTGTAAAAGGAGTTGCAGAGAAGGTAGAAATACTGCATCTTACGATTTGTGCAAAGGCTGAAAATAACTCACTGGAAATTCCATGAAGGTTCTCTTAACCGGCGCATCTGGTTTCCTCGGCCGACATTTATTGGACATTGCTCCCCCGGCAGTGCATTTATTTGCCCAGTCTCGCCACCCCTTACAACTGCCAGATATTCAAAACGTGCCATTAGATTTCAGTACGGATATCTGGCCATCACAGATACCGCCGGAAATCGATGTGATCATCCACACCGCTGCGGAAAGCAATCCCAATTTCTGCGAGGAAAACCCGGATATTGCAGCGGCCGTCAATTATCAGGCGACGACTCGCCTGACTGATTTCGCCCGGGAAATCGGAGCGCGTTTCATTTTTACCGCAACAGACCTGATTTTTGATGGCGAAAAGGGGAATTATAACGAGTTAGATAAACCTGCGCCGGTAAACTTCTACGGAAAAACAAAGCTACGGGCAGAAGAATATTTACTCGCAAATCACCC
>JAUIFT010000622.1 GCA_030430345.1 Calditrichia bacterium
AAAGCGGGGAGTTAACCGCCGCTGCCAATACCGGTGCGGTCATCAGCTTGGAAAAATTATAAGTGTCGATAAAAACATCCGGGCGGGCTTGATAATGCACCTGAAATGAGGTGTTGACGAACTCCATGGTCGGATGCACTTGCTTGTAAATGAGTTCGTCGTTGCCGCGAATATGATATTCGAAAGGCCCTCCGCGCATTTTTTCCAGCGCCTCGAAAAGGGCGGCATAGCGTGGATTTGGTGTAATATTCTCCAACTCGAGGTCCATACCGCGAATGGTGGGAAGAATACCGGTAAGCACATAATCCGCATCGAACTTTTGAGCCACACTGGAGAGTTTTGATAAATGCCCGTTCAGTGCCTTTTCCAATTTGCTAAAACAATCGCCGCTGAAGATGAGCGGATCGAGATTGATTTCCAGGTTAAAGCGCGCCAATTCCGTTGTAAAATGCGGATCATCGACGGCGGGAAGAATATCGGTGATGATTGGTGCGGGGCGCCAATAGCGGTCAATCAGGCATAATTCCTGCTCGGCACCAATGCGCTGAATGTCATCCTCGATCATTCCTTTTTCCAGCATGATTTCCAGTGCTTTTAAATCCCGTAATAGTGCATGAACAAATTTTTTGACGGATGATGGCCGGGATGCGGCCTGTACTTTATGTTCTCCCATAGTTAGCCTCTTTCGCAATTTTTAGTGGGTTTCCATTGAATGTCTGAGTCGATCCGGAAAACAATTTTTAACATTGAAGTTGGGAAACTACTCGATTTTACAGGCGAATCCAGTGAATAAAACGAAATTAACCGATGGGATCGGCAAGGTGCCGCAATTGTTTTAGAAAATTCTAAAGATGTTTTCCCCGGGCGAGCGAGCGTTCAAAACGACGCCGGTAGAAACGATTGCCGTGATATCGTATCTCATTCAGCTTGCCATCAGCAATTAAGCGATAGACGGTATCCCAGGGGGCATTGTCATGCTGCAGCAGTTCGGCGACGGCGTCTGCTGTCATCGGTTGCACTGCCGTAATGCGCAAAAGATCTTCTTCGGCATTGCCGGTAAATCCATAATCATTAGTATCTTCGCCGGTAAGGAGAATTCCCGGCAGGTAATGTTCGTTGAATATTTGATACGCCTGTTCAATTGTCGTTTCTTCCGGGGCGGATAGGCCGCTATAGGCTGTTGGGCGGGTCGGGATAGCTATGTAAGCGGCGGAAGGATTAATTTTTACCAGAAATTCTGCTACGTTGCGAATACTGTCTGCGGAGTCATTAATATTTTTCAGGAGCATTGTTTCTGTGGCAAGGTAGCCGTTAAACGCTGCCGCAAAAGTTTCGATACCATCCAGGATGCGCTGGAGCGAGAGATGGCCGTGCGGTAAATTTAGCTTCCGCCATACCGGCTCATCCACCGAGTCGACTTTCAGAGAAACCCAGTCTGCGAGCATCAGAGCATTCCGTACGGGCTCTTGCCATATCAGCGAGGCATTGGTGAAAATCGCAATAGGATAACCGAGCGGAGTCAGCGCCTGAATCGCTTCCCGAAGATTGATATCCAGGGTTGGTTCACCATCCGGTACAAAAGAAAGGCAATTTATAAAACCGCCTTTTTCTTTTACTTTCCTGACTTGATGTTCAACGTCTTCCCGTATTTTTTCCGGAGTGAAGAAAGATTGTCTCTCGATAGTCAGTGGATTGGTTTGCCCAACCTGACAATAAATGCAGCCGTAGGAACAATATTTCGGGGGAATATTGTTGATGCCGAGGCTATATCCGAGCCGGCGCGATGGAATTGGGCCGAAAGCAATCATGATGACACTCCTTTCGCTATTTATATCATCTAAAATAAAACAAATTTGCTGCCAACTTTTACGCCGGAACGTAAAGCGTTTTTAAATAGGTGCTTAGGCCAGATAAGTTGAATAGCCACAATTCCTGCAAGGGTGCAACAAAAATGAATTGAGATACCGATCTCCGGAAATCTGTGGCAATTCGTTGTTCGATCGTTTGGTAATTGGTGTTGTTGGCGGTAGAGAAGATTTATGAATCGTCTCTACCGCCAAACCGTCCATGAACGATCAACGATTCCCGTCAATAAACAAACGCCTCCAATTCCGCCGTCAATTGATCTAACACCAGCGGTACGGCCTGCTCAACACCTAATGATAACTCTTCACCGAGAGAAAAATTCAGACCTTCAATGCCAAAGAAGATGCAGACCGGTGGCAGCGTGTTCAGCACCCGGGCCATTTCGATTGCTTCGGCAATGCAAAAAAGGTGGGAAGAGCTTCGGTAAAAAACATCTGGCATCTGGGTGTCATTTAGATCCAGCCGGTGAATTTTGCCGGGCGTCGGCTGTAGTTTGTTGATCGCATCGATCAGGTAGAGCTTTTCGGCTGCTTCGAAGATTGGCATCAGTTGGGCGCCGTCGGAGGAATGCATCCGGATGTTCAGATCCGGCAGCTGCATTTCCTGTAAAGCTTCAGCGATAAGTAACCCGACCCGGTCGTCGCTGCGAAAGGGATTACCGATGCCAATCAAATAACGATTCGTTTTCATTCTTATCTCCTAAAATTCAATATGCAAATATGCAAATATGTAAATTTGCATATTTGGCATTATTTACTTCAATCTCGTTCTATCTCCAGTTTCAGGAAATGGGTCGCACAGGAAATGCAGGGATCGTAGTTGCGGATCGCCTGCTCACATTGCCAGGTAAGGTCTTCGTCCGAGAGCGACAAATACCGTCCGACAAATTGCTGCAAATCCTTTTCGATGGTTCGTTGATTCTGAGATGTTGGCGGGACAATCCGCGCCTGCTGAATTAACCCATCCGAATCGATGGCGTAGCTGTGCCAGCAGATTCCGCGCGGGGCTTCGGTGCAG
>JAUIFT010000623.1 GCA_030430345.1 Calditrichia bacterium
GAATTGATTGGATTAACAATTTTTAGAGACAACTTAACAATTATTAATAATTTGCCTCTTTTAATATTTCCGGTTTAGCTAAAAAACATCGCAAGTAGAGTGCAACCAACACCAACTTAAACATATTAATAACAAATACTTAAAATCATTTTCGACGAATACTGCCTTTAAGTTAAGAATTCACAATAAATTAGAAAGATTATGCAAGAAGTGATTATGGCAATATCTCTTGATTGCAGTCACAAGGTGTTTAAAAAGCTAGATTTATCAACGTTTCCAGCTATTTTGCCCCGGGTATGTCCGCCGTTTTACCCGGCTAAAACCACCAAACTTTTGCGTAAAAATATCCAATTTTCCGAATGAAAGCGCAAAAAACACCTTCGAAGCGAATATTAATCGTTCAAACAGCATTTATTGGCGATGTTATTCTTACTCTCCCCCTGCTCCAGGAGGTTAAAACCCATTTTCCAGATGCAGAAGTCGATTTTATTGCGATTCCTTCGTCTAAAAACATCCTGGAAAGCAATCCCTTAATCAATTATTTGTATATTTATGATAAACGTCAACGGGACAAAGGTATAGCACCTTACTTGCGCCTGATAAAACGCCTGCGTGGCCGCCGCTACGACCTTGCCCTGGTGCCGCATCGATCCATTCGCAGCGCCGGTCTGGTTTTCGCAGCCAGAATTCCCCGGCGAATCGGGTTTGACAAAAGTAGCGGCCGCTTTCTTTTTAATACGCTGCTCCCTTACCCGAAAAATGTCCACGAGATTAACCGCAATCTGCGGTTATTAACCCCGCTTGGCATTGACGCGGAGAAAAAAGTATTCCCGGAGATGCATTTTTCCCGGGAAGATGAAACCATCGTTCACAACTGGTTAAAAGAGAAAGAGCTAAACGGGAATCAAAAATGTATCGCTTTTGCCCCCGGCTCGGTATGGGCGACCAAGCGCTGGCTGCCGGCACATTTTGCCCGGCTGGCCAGGCATTTATCCGGGAATGGATTTCAGATTATTCTCATCGGTAGCGCTCAGGACCGGGAGGCAACAACACTGATTGCTGCAGACAACCCACAGGTTCATGATGCAGCCGGGCAATTCACTTTGCGACAATCTGCTTTGCTGATTAAACAGTGCCGCGCCTTGATAACGAATGACAGTTCGCCCCTGCATCTTGCGGTTTCGGTACGTACCGCAGTCATTGCGATATTCGGCGCTACGATCCCGGCCTTTGGTTTTTATCCGTATGGCGATAATGATCGTGTGGTTGAAATTGACGGCTTGCCCTGCCGCCCCTGTGGTATTCATGGCGGGAATAGTTGTCCAATTAAAACGTTTGACTGTATGGTAAAAATTACCCCGGAGAGGGTTGAGAAAGAATTGGAAGCACTACTATCTGCGAAGAACTAGCCGGTCAGCATTTCGCCCTTCAACGCTGTATATCTGCAAAAACGCTCACCAATTGTTTTTTTTCTTCAGAATCCTTATACTATTAATAATAACAACGTGAATTCTTTCTGAACATTACGCTCATATATCTTCGATGGTAAGATTATGTATAACGTGTTATTTGTCTGTACAGCTAATATATGCCGTACACCGATGGCAGAGTATCAACTAGCGCATTTAATTGACCAGGAACGTCTTTCGGCGCTTATATCGGTATCGTCCTGCGGCACCTGGGCAGAAAAGAATATTCCGGCGGCAAAATTCAGTCAGCAGGTCTGTGCGGACCATGGACTGGATATATCTGCGCATCGCTCCCAACCGATCTCCAGTCATTTAATGAATGCATCGGATCTGGTCCTCTGCATGGCTGAACAGCATAAATTGGACATCCGGCTTGTTTTTCCGCATTTTGCCGAGAAGATATTCACGCTGAAAGAATTTGCCGCAACTCCCCCGATTGCTTCCGCGAGCATTAGCGATCCCTATGGCAAGCGTATTAGCGAATACGAAAAAACATATGATATTATCGGCGCTGAGATACAACGAATGTTGCCCACGCTTATTTCCTATGCACGGGAAAAATCATCTGTGGAATAAAATTGGTTTCAGGCTAATTATGCCGCCGGTGTGTCAGGAAAGTTTTAGCCGCCAAAATATCTACCGACTGACTGATGATAAAAAACCCGCCAGGCATTTTCTACCAGGCGCTGGCTTTCCATATATCCCATTTGCAGAAAACCACTCATATCTCCCCACAGTCCGCGCATAGAGGAATAACATATTCCCAGAAAAACGATATTAAAAGCGATGATGACAAACAGGGAAAATAACAGACCGTTATTGCTGATATCCGGCTGTTTCGGATTAAACTCCCGCATTAAGCTGACGATATGAAACATCATGGTAAATCCCAATATCCCATTTAATATCCACTGGTATTGAATAGCGATAGAAGGCTTTAGTAAAACTACCGGCAGCGCCATTAAGGGAAAAAAGTAAGGCGATAATCCAACAATAAAATTACTGCCGGTAATCTTGACTTCCCCGCCTTTGCCCCGTTCGACCTTAAAAGTATGCACCTGCCGGAAAAAGAGAATCGCAAAGAGGACGTGAGTTAGTTCATGCTCAAAAATGCTCCGCGAGGTAGTTAACAGCCCTGATGTTTCGTCTGCGATATTAAATAATATATTAAAGGGAAACTACCAGAGTCTAATAGAAAGAACTTCGTTGCATGATTTAATTTTATTTAAAATTAATAATGTTGCTTTAAAAGTAATTGATGATGGAGTAGATATAGAGGCTCGAGATGAAGATGGCAACGGGCTTCTGCATATGGCTGCGAGATCTAATAACGCGGAAATGATCAAGATCCTTCTACAAAAAGGGGCAGATATTGAGGGTCAAAATAATGATGAAAAAAGGCCTCT
>JAUIFT010000007.1 GCA_030430345.1 Calditrichia bacterium
GGGCCGCATGGGGCGGACGATTACGATTTTGTCTGGTGTATGGCTGAAGCTGGCTGCCGTTTCCGGGCGATCAATGATTGCCTGTATTATTATCGTGATCATCGAGCCCACTATCGCTTAACGACCCATGTTACCCGTGAAAAACAGGTGAGTGAGTTGCGAAAAATTTTCCGTAAGCATGGTATGACAGAAGCGGAAATCGAGGAGGAACTGAACAAGCGGGTGAATGATTATTTACAACAAGCATTATACGAAAATGAAAATGACCAGCAGCAGAAAGAAAAAGAAAACTTCGATCCGAATAACGGCTGGCGCTTTGAATATCCATCGGGGAATTAAGATTTATGGCGATTTTACCTTATTTTGTTACAGTTGATACTGAAACCAAACTACTGGAAGCCGGTAATGCTGCTATTTCGCGCATCCGGGACGAAGTTGCTGAAGAATATGGAATTTCCATTCCGATCGTTTGGTTTGTACGTTTTCAACGGGGCTGGCAGGAAACAGTGAGTAACGATTCGATTGAGTTTTTCCGCGGGCCACTCGGCCGGCATTTCGATGGATATCAGTTGGCAAAATCGCAGTTCATGGCATTTCAGGCTCGTGGAGATGAAATCGCCTGGCACTATCATGCCTATAACTATTTGCAAGCGAAGCACTTAAGTCATGAAGAACGAATCGACCTGCTGGTCGCGGATCTGGAATGCTGCGGGAATGCATTTCGCGAACGCCATCCGGAGTTTGATATCCAATCATTTCGCTTTGGCTGGTATTTTATCCCAGACTATAAAATTTTTTCCTGCCTGAAGAAGCTTGGTATAAATGCTGATGCATCTGTGAATCCTCATAAATCCGGGGAAGTATCTTCCTCCGGGATCGATTTTCTCCCGCCACGATATAGCGAAATAACAGTTGAGAATCAACTCTGGTTTTTCCCGAAGATTAAGACGATTTCTCTGCATGACTGGGAATTGGTGCCACATGATTTCGGATGGACTTCTCAGGGAGAAACGGATGCCCAAAAACGGCAGATTGAGTTTAAGGAGAATCTCTCCAGAATGACTGAGTCTGCCCTTAGAAAAAATGCACGTTTTATGACATACCGGGACTATCTGAATACCCATGCGCTCCAAACCTGAAAAGAATAAACCACCAGTGTTTATTTGTGGAATGGGGCGGTCCGGAACAACCTGGATTGCCCAATCACTGGGGGAAAGTCCGGAATTAGCTTATATAAAAGAAGCCTGGCTTGTCCGAAAACTGGCCGAGCTGGATGACTGGTATAAAATGCTCTTTAACGATTGGCAGGGATTTACGCCATGGGCAGAGAATAATATCGCACCGGAAACCTTCACCGCGGGAATCAGGCAGCTGTATGAAAAACTATTGTATACTGCTTCGCAGGGACGGCGCTTTCTGGAAAAGACGCCGAACTGGAATGCCCGCAGTTTAAAATTTCTTACAACCCTGTTTCCCGAGGCGTATTTTATTTTAATTTATCGGGATGGGCGCAATCAGGTCGCTTCAATGATGCGCAAAAACAGCGGAAAGAAACAAGATAGCAATTTCGAAACACTCTGCAAACAATGGGCTGAAGGGATGATCGCATTCAATGGTATAAAGAATGATCGCCGGCAACTGCAGTATCAATTTGTCCGCTATGAAGACCTTTTAGTTGATTTTGAAAATATTTTTCAGCGCTTATGTAAATTTATTGAAATCCCCTCCTTTACACCTCCCGCTCACTTTCCAAATAGTTCTTTCCGGGAACTAGCCACTGCGAAATCTTACAACTACCGTTGGAACAACTGGACTGATGCCGAAAAAAACATTTTTAAGCAGCATGCCGGCGCACAGTTGATCGAATGGCAGTACGAAACTTCAATTCAGTGGTAATCGTTGATTTGCGCCCCCACCTTTAAAACTTTTCTTTACAAGATTTTAATATACAGCATAACCGAATGCGTTTTTTTATCGGAAATTAGTGTCTTTCGAATTCAAGGATGATATTTTATGTTCCACTACAACGTCAAGCATTTCAACCTTTTGCGGGAATTGACGGTTTCGCAACTTCGCTCGAAAGATGCCAGCAGCCTGTTGGGAATCATCTGGAGCTTCTTAAATCCATTACTCTTTCTCCTGGTTGTTTTTGTAATGTTCAACCTGCGCTTTCAGGGTAGCATTGAAAATTATGGCATTTATGTGCTAATCGGTATCGTGCAATATACGCACTTCTCAAACTGCACCGTTGCCTCCATGACCGTTTTAAAGAACATGGGCCAGTTAACCGGACAAACCCTGTTTCCGAAGGAATTGCTCATTTTCAGCATCATTTTATCCCGGACATATGAATTTGTAATAGCCCTCGGGATCACGATTATGTTCGCATACATTGCCGGGGTAGGATTCTCCTTTTCGATACTGGCCCTTCCCTTTGTGCTGCTCTTGCAAATTAGCCTGGTACTCTGGGTATCGTTGGTCTTGTCATGGATATATCTGCTCGCCCGGGATATTCAACATATTTTCCAGGTATTCCTGCGCCTGTTGATTTTCATCTGTCCGATATTTTACCCACCGTCTTTTGTCGAGGGGAATTTCTGGGCGGAATTGATTATTTTTATCAATCCATTGACCCACCTGATCAACTTTTCCCGGACGATCATTATTAGCGGAGAGCTTTTTTCGGCCACGGCATTTTGCTGGCTATTGTTAATTAACTCGATTTTGATTTACTTGTCATTTATAACATTTAAGCGGGTGGAACCTCGCTTTGGGGAACTGTTGTAGTTATGCATGCGATTCAGGTAGATAAGGTAAAAAAGCGTTTTTTTGTAAATTCCCGGCCTCCACTGTTTGGCTTACTAAAAGAGAATTTCGGCAAAAACGGAAAATCCCAGGATATTTTTTATGCATTGGATGATATCTCCTTCGAAATAAAAAATGGTGAATGGCTCGGCGTTATCGGGCATAATGGTGCGGGGAAAACTACGCTCCTAAAGTTGGTTGCCGGATTGCTGCAACCGGACGCCGGCAAGGTAACCCGATGCGGGGCAATTACTTATCTCAGTGGATTTGGCATCGGAATGCTTGATGAGTTAACCGTCAGGGAAAACATTTTTATGTATGGCGCGATTTACGGCATTGAACGAAAGGTGCTCGGTCGGAATCTCAATGAAATTATCGCCTGGGCAGAATTGGAAAAATTTGCGGAAACGAAATTCAAGCATCTTTCCAGTGGCATGCGCGGGCGGCTGGCGTTTTCCACAACCCGTTATCTCGATTCCGATATCTTTTTGATGGACGAAGCGCTCTCAGCGGGGGATGCTTCCTTTCGCGAGAAATGCGCCAGGGTGTTTGAAGGCTACCGGGCCCGGGGGAAATCGTTTATGATCGCTGCGCATTCATTTGATATGATCGAAAAATTTTGCGACCGGGTGCTCTGGTTGAGCAAAGGAAAAGTAACCGCTTTTGGTGACACCAAAACAGTACTGGAAGATTATCGCAAGGCATTTGGCATGGAAAAAGAGAAGAAAGATAAATAAATCATCTAAAGGGGAAATATGAGTGGGATTTCCCGGCGAATTTTAATAGTCAGCAGCGTCGTACCAGGTTTTAGCAGCGCTGCTTCTGCTGCTTACCTGTTCTTCGAACGTCTGCAGCAGGATGGGTATTCCGTGCATTTCTGGCATCTGATTGCCCTTGCCGAAGAAGGGTATTACCAGTATCTCTTTGGGGATAGTTATGGAAATCCCGGACAGTTGGCAAATGTGAAGAATGTTGCCCCGGATAAATCCTCCCTGAAACCTGCCGTTCAAAATTTAAAGCCAGAGATTATTGTCGCTTTTTCCAAAGAAGCGGTGTTGGCAATTGGTCCGGCTGCCCCGGATATTCCACTGTTATACTTGCTTGATGGATTAGGGCAAATAAAGCAACAAATCCGCAACAGTTACATTAAAGACCTGGTCGCCTTTCAGAGAAAACCCCGTGAAGAGGATAAACGATTGCATATATATGATCCTGTCGAGAAAAAGGCGCTGATGAGATGCGATATAGCGATTCCCAATAACGAATTATTAAAAGCATATCTGCCGGCCTATTTTCCCACCCTGCTTAGTCAAATCTATCGGGAGGCGATTGGTTGGGGACAATTTTTTTTTCAGGCGGCAGAAAAATATAAAAATTACCGAAAACCCTTTACAGCGCGTAGCATTGATTTACTATTTATTGCCTGCGATTGGAATGCACCTGATAAAAACTATGCTGATGCGATGCGAATTGCCCGCAGATTCCGTAAACAGACGGTGCATCTGATTGGCAATGTCAAACCGTCCCTGGAAACAGCGCATGTTCATTATCATGGCGTCATTGCAAACCGGGAAGCGTTTTTTAAAATTCTTGGAAACAGCAAAACCGTTATCTGCCCGGTACTGTTTGCCACAGCGCCCGGAAGTCTCTATGAGGCGATCGCCATGGGATGCAATATTGTCACTTCAAAAAATTGCGCCAGCTGGGCGCTCTGCAACGAGGCATTGCTGGCCGATCCTTTTTCGCTGCGGCAATTCCGGGAAAAAATAAACTTGTCCCTTCAGCAGGAATTTCCGGCCAATAGCGATGCACGGCAGCAGGTTGACAGCTATCTAAAACTTCAGGAGATTATTTCTTTATTTTAGTTAATTATGATATACTGAAAATACACCGGTTGAACATGCAAATAGTGATGAATCTTTCAGCAGAAGATCATAATGGCAGAATTAGCAGTAATCCTTGTTGTAGAAGATGATGAAGAATATCTCGCAGCGACCCTGGAAAGTATATTAGCAACCAATGATATTCTCCTGGAGGTCATCGTTGTTGATAATGCGTCGATAGATAGCTCTGTAAATATTGTTACAAATTTTCAGGATAAACGCATTATCCTGATTAAGAATTCCCAAAGCCAGTCACTGCTAGCCTGTTACCGGCAGGCGATTAAGGCGACCACTTCTCCTTTCCTCAGTTTCGTTTCTCCCGCCGATCTTGTCCTCCCCGGCATCTTTCATAAAATGATAAATCTCTTAAAAGAATCACCGGCTGCGGATCTGGTGCTCTGTCATTGTTTCATAATTAGCGAAACCGGTAAAATGTTTTCAGAGCGCAAGAAGATACGGAAGGCCGCTGCTGATGTCGCTGAAAAAACGGATGAACAGATTTTGGAAAATTTAGTCCTGAGAGGCCTCTCAAGGCTGAACTTGCCGGTCTGCCGCCGGGAAATATTTCAGGACGTTAGCGGGCTGGCAGGCAAGTTCACAAGCGCGTTTAAGCTGTCGTTAGTTTTACATATGGCCAGCCGGAAAAGGATTCGCTGCTTACCGGAATTTGGCTATATCCGCAGAGGGTTTTATAGAGGGAAGCATCAATATGAATTCTTTTGGTCGCTGGTTAATTGGGGAAGAGTGCTGCGGATTTGTTACCGGTTAGGCCGGGAGCGGCAATTTCTACCATTCCCCGGTGGCAATGCCGGAATCGCATGGCTGCTTGGAATAAAATTGTATCGTATTTTTCGCGATAGCCCAGTGGGTAATTTCATTGCTCTTCCTTATCTTCCCTACAGAAGGGCCCGGCGTCACTGGTGGCGAAAGACCTGGCCGTATCTGAAGAATGTTTTTTTCCAGTTGCTGGCAATTCTTTTTCGCATCCGGCAATCTTCGCAAAAGATTGTCGGTGTTTCCTCCAGGGGGACTGAAAAGAAAGATGTCGCCTATTTTATTCCGCTATTTCCGAAACTTAGCGAAACGTTTATTCAGCGGGAAGTAAAAGCATTACGGAAGAGTGGGCAGCGGTTGCTGGTTTTTGCCGAGGCAGCGCATGGTACCGGAAAATATACGCCGGAATTAATCGCGTTGATGAATGCTAGCGAGTATTTAGTTCCCCGGGATGAGGCGAAGTTCCGGGAATACCGCCACTATTTTCTCAGGCATCATCCCTTGAGATATATTGCCACGCGCCTGTTCGTTTTTAGCACTCGTTTCGAAATCCATAAATCAGCCTGGAAAGATCAGGAGATATTTGAAAAAGCAATTTACCTCGCGGGAAAGCTGCGGGAAAACGGGATTAATCATATTCATTCCCCCTGGGCAAACTGGCCGGCCTTTGTTGCGTTGGCCGCCGCACGTTTGTTAAACATTACCTTTTCGGTGCAGGGCCGGGCGTTTGATTTGCATCGAAAAACGGTCGCATTCGCTTTGCGGGAAAAATTTGATCAGGCGTCTTTTGTGGTAACTAATTCGGAATATAACGCTGAATATATCCGGGGGATCATTTCCGGAGATGGCACAGACAAAGTCTATCGTATCTACAATGGTATCGAAATATCACGGTTTTTACCGCTGATTCAACAAGTGAAGCAAAAATCAGCAAGGGCACAATTGCTTTCCGTTGGGCGATTGATTGAGGCTAAAGGGTTTATCTATCTTTTGCAGGCGTGTAAGGCATTGCGGGATCTGGGCTATGATTTTCGCTGCACTATTATCGGGGAAAAATCCAAATATCATGACATGAACAGCTATCTCGATCTAAGGCGCTATTACCATAAAACGAACCTGGATAGCCACGTGACATTTCTCGGGGCAAAACCGTTCGCAGAAGTTTTGCGGATTTATGAGAATGCCGATATTTTCGTACTCCCCTGCATTCCCAGCGACAGCGGCGTCAAGGATATTACTCCAAACGTTTTAATCGAAGCGATGGCAATGTCCCTGCCGGTTATTTCCTCCACCCAAACGGCTATTCCGGAAATTGTTGATGATAACATTAACGGCTTATTGGTACCGCCACGAGATGTTCAAGCTTTGACCGATGCTATAATCCGGTTGATTGAAAACCCTGAATTAAGAATCGAATTTGGTAAAAAAGCCCGGCGGAAAATAATGGATAGATTCGATATCGGGAAAAATATTCAACAATATGCCGGTCTTTTTGCCAATAGCCGCAATGAATAATTAAACCTTTGTCTAGATACTTATTAGCGTATTAAGATCTTTTGAGAAATATAACACTATGAAAAAACCTACTGACAAATTAAACAAACGCTATCTTATCGGCGGATATTTTGTCCGTGGCTTCGGCGGTGCCAGCGCGGCACCGTATGCCCTTTTTGAAAAAATGCAGGATGACAACGTCAATGTTGCCTACCTGGATATCTATGAAAGCTTTGACCGGGAATATTACAATGATATTCTAGCCGGCAATCAATCTCGCCGTTCGGACGCTTTTGGCTGTTGCATGGAGGGGCCAATTTTTTTGGACCATCCGGAACTGGCTGAATGCATTCGGGAAATCGCTCCGGAGGTGATGATCGGCGTTGGCTATATTAGCGCCTTTGTCATGAAAAAAGCAGTGCCGGAAATCCCCCTGCTTTTTCTAACCTCCGGATGCTCGCAGGTAAAAAGCTATCTGGCAGATGCGGAGACGCCGGACGCAATTGCAGTGAGAGAGATGCTCCTGCGGGGTGGTAAGAAGTCGGCCTACCATCATCGCCGGGAAGCAGAGGCGGCTGACTTTGCGGATATCATCATTACCCATGCGGATATCATTCGGGAATTTTATCAGTTATTCTATCCAGAAGCGGCGGCTAAACTCCGCCCGGAGATTGTCTGGTTTGCGGACTGGATTTGCCGGGAAGCGCTAATATATCAATCACTGAAAAAGCCGTTTGATCAACGGGATATAAATATGCTCTTTATTGCCAATAATTGGGAGAGAGGGGAGAAGAACTATCCGTTGGTGAAGGAGATTGCTGCCGCCAGTGAAGATTTCTCAATGCATGTGGTCGGTGGTGTACCGGAAGTGATTCCAGGGGTAACTCATCATGGCACCATTAGCGAGCGCCGTCAAATCTTTTCTTTGTTAGGAGCTGCGAAAACGGTTGTCTGTCCCTCAAAGTTTGATGCAGCGCCCGGCATCCTTTTCGAAGCAGCGATGATGGATTGTAACCTGGTGGCTTCGAAGAATTGTGGTAACTGGAAAATTTGTCATAAAGACTTGTTGGCCGATCCCCCATCATTAAAAAATTACCTGGAAAAAATCCGTCTGGCGAATACCCGCAAATTCCCGGATAATAGTGATTACTTTCTGGCGGGCAATGCATACGAAACCTTTTTGTCTATCCTGAAAACGGTTGATTCCGGCTATAGAAAAATTTAAGGTTTGCTTTCCGCAGGGAATTTTTCTTGCAGGTCGGCTAAATTCATTTTAATATGCCAACAGGCGCTCCGGTAGCCTCGACCAGGAGAGCTTATGCAACAATTCTGGTAGTGAAATTATTGGAACTGCGGAAACTCTTTAGCGAAGGCCAGTAGGGGAGTGATAATCAGGGCTCGTATCAAGCAACGACCTGGTTACCGATAATCCGCTAGCTATCTATTTGCAAAATAAATTGTGCCGAAAAAATTCAAGCTTTTAAAAGAAGTTAGGACATTATGAAACGAATAATATTGTTAATCTTTGTTCTGAGCTTTTCCGGGCTATATGCGCAATCCGCAGTTGATAAAATGTACTCACAGGAATTTGTCCTTGGTGGGGATGCATCCATGCTCCAGCAGATCGAAAATGGCGGGGGAACATTTCGGGAAAACGGCATCGCGGGCGACCCGTTACAGATGTTCAGAGACCATGGTATGAACTATATTCGCCTGAAGATCTGGCATACGCCAGTCGATGGCTGGAATGGGCTGGAGAAAGTAAAAGAAACCGCGTTGCGCGCGAAAAATCTTGGCTTTAAGCTTTTACTGGATTTTCACTACTCCGATACCTGGGCAGATCCCGGGCATCAAACCAAACCAGCCGCCTGGGCCAATGCAAATTTTGAGGCTTTGAAAGACAGTGTCTATAATTATACCTACCGCGTTATTGCCGAATTGAAAGCCCAAAATACCCTGCCAGAGATCGTGCAGTTGGGGAATGAAATTATCTGCGGGATGCTCTGGAATGACGTGCGGGTTTGCGATTCTTATAATACACCGCAGCAATGGGCAAGACTGGCAGCAATTATTAACGAAGGCATCCGGGGAATCAATGACAATTTGAGCGGTGGCGAAACTGTTCGCACAATGATTCATATCGCCAATGGCGGCGACAATGGCGGCAGCCGCTGGTATTTTGATAATCTGCTTGCCCAGAATATTGATTTCGATATTATCGGGCAATCCTATTATCCCTGGTGGCATGGCACACTTGATGACCTCGCCTATAACCTCAGCGACCTTGCCGTGCGTTATCAGAAAGACATCATGGTGGTAGAAACGGCCTATCCCTGGACGCTCGGCTGGAATGATAACACCAACAATATTATTGGTTTAAGCAATCAGTTACTGAGCGGCTATCCCGCCACGGTTACTGGCCAGAAGCGTTTTCTGGAAGATGTTATTCAGATTGTCCGCCAGTTGCCATACGACCGGGGCGCCGGGGTCGTTTACTGGGCGCCGGACTGGATTTCCGCACCGCAGTTTGGCTCTCCCTGGGAGAACCTGGCCTTGTTTAATTTTTCCGGAAATCTCCTGGCATCAATCGCAGCCTTCGATTCGGTTGCAACTGGTGTTACGCCGGATGCATCGATACCGCAAAACTTTGTGCTCTATCCGAATTTTCCCAATCCTTTCAACGGTGGTACCGTGATTAAGTATGATCTGCCCGGCCAATCATCGGTAACGATTAAAATTTTCAACGCGCTTGGGCAGCAAGTCCGAACCTTGCGCAATGAAACGCAGCCTCCCGGGCAATATTCGATATCCTGGGATGGCCGCCATGAAGACGGGAGTGCTCTCGGCTCCGGCGTTTACATCATATCGCTTCAGGCGGGGAAAATCCGCCATTGGCAGAAAACGATATTGCTAAAATAAAAAACAGGTAAGTGCCCGGACAAAAATATTTATGTAATATCCAGGCCGCTGATCTTTCTACAAACCCTTTGCCTATTTGTAAATTTGCAAAGGGGCAAAGGTGCCTGGTTTTGCAACAATATTATCCTGGGGAGCTACATACTGTCAAATTATTTTTGTCTCACTACATAAACTGCTATTTTGAAGGTGATTGCTGATGACAACAGATCATAAACCGGTATTTCAGGGGAATGCCGAAGATTTGGCCCAATTCGAAAAGCTGGTCGCTTCGCCGATCCGGTCGGATGAACGGGAGGCTGCCATCCATGCCTGGCAAACCTATAAGTTAAGCCGGCAATCGGCAGTTGTCCGGGGGAACCCAATGCCAACCCTGGCGCCGTCTGCCGGCGGTGTCGGCAAGCAGGGGGTTTGGACGAAGGGCGATTACATCCGTTCCCTGACCACGCGGGCGATCGATCTGCGGGGGGCAACCCTCACCGATGTTTGTCTCGGCTATGTCGACCTGCGCGGGGTTTTATTGGATGATGCTGTTTTTACCTACGACTACCTCTCCTGGACCTCGCTGAAAGGGGCCCGCCTGGAAAACGCCAGTTTAAAAAATGTGCAATTGCCCGGCGCCCGCCTGATGGAGGCGGATTTACGCGACGCGGATTTGAGCAATATCAATCTGGCCGATGCGGATTTAAGCGATGCCAGCATGAAGGGCGTTGATCTTTCCGGTGCGGACTTAAGCCGGGCCGAGCTCTTTAATGCGGATTTATCCGGCGCAAATTTAAGCGGGGCGATACTAACGGCAGCCAATTTAAAATACGCAAACCTGGTTGATGCAAACATCGAAGGCGCTGTGCTGGACCACGCCCATGTCTACGGCGTGGCTGCCTGGGATCTTCGTGGAAAGCCGGCCTCCTCGCAGGAACTGGTGGTAACGCCGGGCGGCGCTTCTCTAACTGTCGATCAAATCCAGGTGGCGCAATTTATCTATCTGCTGATGAATAATCCGGAAATTCGCGACGTGCTCGATACTGTTACCCGAAAAGTTGTGTTATTGCTGGGGCGGTTTAAGCGGGAACGAAAAGCGGTGCTGGATGCATTGCGCATTGAACTGCGAAAACATGGTTTTGTGCCGATTTTATTCGATTTCGATAAACCGAGCGACCGGGATGTCACCGAAACGGTGACTCTATTGGCACGGATGGCGCGATTTATTGTCGCCGATCTCAGCGAACCATCGAGCATTCCCCAGGAGTTGCAGGCGATTGCGCCGGATATCGCCGTGCCGATTCGCCTGATTATTCAGGAAGGGTTTAAACCCTACAGCATGTCGAAGGACCTGCGAAAATATCACTGGGTGCTAAAACCGCATCGCTACAAGGATAAAGACGAATTGCTGTCAACCTTGCAGGAAAATATAATCGATATCGCAGAAGCGAAGCGGCAGGATATTATTGAAGAACGCGAGGATGATAGTTGGTAAAAATAGCGATATAATGCGCAGAGTGGCAGTTGATTTTTAAGGATTGATGCGCGGTTTTAATAAACTATCCTGCGGGCAGCAGAGACGGTAGCAGAAGAAGTGCCTTTTCGCTCTGAGTCTAAGCGGTAGCGCGCAACTTAAAACATAAATCCCGCCCGCAGGTAAACCCCATTCAAATCGTCGCCGCTCATATAGGCGAGGCTCAGCGTCTGCATTCGCCGCAGGAAGGAAACCCATATCCCACCGCCGAAGCCGGTGTGCCAGTCATCCGATATGCTGAGATCACCATCGAGGTAGACGCGACCGGCATCCGCTGCGCCAAATACGCCGAGTTCGCCGGGAACCAGGAGCTTCATACGGGTTAAGCGAAAACGCAGCTCAGCATTGCCAAAGGCCGCGGCATCTCCACCAAAACGGTCCTGACGAAAACCGCGCAGGTTCTTCGGGCCACCAACATAAGCCGCTTCATGAAAGGGGAAAGTGCCCCAAACTTTTTTTCCGCCAACGCGCACTGCCAGGGTTGGTTCCGCGGGCATGCTGACAGAGAGATAAGCCGCCGCTGTCCCACTGATATTGCCAAAGTTCGCGGCGACATCCCACAGTTCCGGATAGAAAACGCCATTGACGTCGAAATGGACGCCGCTTTTTGGGTTGCTGGGATTATCGCGCGTGTCGTAAGTGAGTGCTCCCCGCACACCGGCTTGTCCAAATGTGCCGGTACCATAAATCGCCTCAGTAAAAGTGCCGATAAATTTATCAGTATTGTCTTCCGCGGGTGTGTTGGCATATTTGACCAACGCGCCGATTTCTGCTGTCAGGTTTGAATAATGCCTGTCCGCGCCTTCATTTCCTCTACTGCCGATGCGGATACGAAAGCCCGGGGCGAAAATAAATTCTTTCTGATCCACTTCATAAAACTCTTTTGGCCGGGGAATCTCAGTGCCATTGCCAAGCCCATGAAAGCGGATGACATTGATCCCGGAGTATTCCAGGTGAAGTTTCCCGTCGACTTTGCTCCAGAGATCGCGGAATGTGCCGGAATAGGCAATCAGTGGTTCCGGTCCGTTACTGGCAATGCCGGCACTAATCTGATGCCGGGAAGCATAGGGATATTTTCGATAGCCAAAGTACTCACGGCCGTTCACAAAACCGGCATAGGCACCGAGGTCCGGGCTGTAGTTAACCAGTGGATAAGTAATCGATTGATTTCCCCAATCCAAAGAATAGCGATCGACGAAAGAACCGCCGGGAGCGATGCGTTCGAAGGGCGCTTCGTTTACCTTCGCCCCTTTTCCTTTCTCGTAGCTGTTGTTGCCTTCCGCGTCAAAGAACTGGGTTTTGCCACCGCCAGCCCGGGAAGCATTCACATAAGTATCATCCCCGGCCCCACCATCAATGCGCAATTTGATTCGTGCATTGCCGCCTTTTATTTCCACGCGGTCATTACCGCCTTGCAGGTAAAGCCGCACTTCCCGGGTTTCGCCGGGGAGGAAGGTTCTGTTGTAGAAAGGTGCCTCCCTGCTGCCATCATCTGCCAATACACCTATTTTTAGGGAAAGATTACCATTGGATAAATGTTCCAAATCGGCATACTCATCCCGATTCGTGGTGGTTATTTCCGGCTCGCGGGTAATTAGCGCGTAATATTTATCCGCGAAAGATTGCAGGTCATCTCGGCGTTGCTTCAGGGCATCCGTTAAAAATGCGCCGACGCGCTCATAAATCGGAGCTGGGAATGCTTTCACAGCATCGTCGATCACCTGGTCTGTCCAAAGTCCCTGGCAAACAGTGACGGTGGAATCCCAGACACTTTTATCCATTCCGTTAAGGAATTCGCGGTCAATTTCCCAGCCGTTGCGGGTCAGGCCTTTGTGGCTGGGGTAAGTATCCTTAAAACGGATAAAGCGCGGATAAGCGCGGCGAACCAGCGCCATCACCAGGCCATCATAATCGATAAAGGCCTGATCGCGGTCTTCCGGGATTGGTATCCAGGTAAAGCGATCGCCTTTCGGATAACGCGCCCAGCGCCATTGCCCGGCATGGCGGTCTTTGTCGCCGATAAAGAAGTCGAATAACTTTGCCTTGAGAAATACCCGGGTATCGATCTGGTTAACCGGCCCTTCATAAAGAATTGGCCAGAGTTTTTTCGTGCTGGTAATTTCCCGGGAATTGGCAAAACCCGGGGTATCACCGGGGCCATCCATGGGGTGCCGCTGCACGGCGCCGATCAGTCCGGCGTATTGCTCCCGGAATTTTCCCAGCCACCCGGCATCGTCAGGGATTACCACCATTGTCTGCTTGGTAAAGAGTATACCGGTCGCTTCCATTAGCTGATCCACGACCAGGCCGGCGGTCGGCAATTGGGAACTGATCATGTCCTTGACGACTTCTTCTACCAGCGTATTGCGCAGGACGTCATCGAGCCGTTTGGTAGGATCTTTATCGAGCGAACGGACGGTATATCCGTGACCATCTGCACCGGTGCATTGCAGGGAAATCGATTGCCCAAAGCCGCCGGTGCGGAATGGCTTAATGCCGCCGCCGATGTTTTTATAATCGAGCACGGATACTTCTATCGGCATATTCCAGAGATCCCGGTAGTTGCTGCCGTATAACCAGCGGCTGAAAGCGTTACTTTTAAATCTTTTCCCGGGAATGACTGTATGTGTAGTAACGCCAGCAGGAGGGATGGAACGAAAGATATGCGGCCCCTGGGGAGGAATTACTTCATCATCCTGGGCAACTGTAAAAGCCGTCATGCAAAACAAGATGGTGGCAGTAATAAGAAAGAGATTGCTTCTCCAGAACGATCGAAAGGTTGCATTTTCTTTTTTGGGGACAGCATTGGATGAATAAACCGGGGCTTCGTACATTGAGAACAATAGGCGCTCCTCCTCAAAAGGCTCAAGATGTTAGAATCATCTCTCAATGTAACAAAACCGGCGGAAATCAGCAACTTTGCAGCTGAAGTTACAGAAGAGGAAAAAAGGGTTAGGGTGATCAAGGAGAGATTTGTTTGGATGATTTCTTTTTAGTTATGATTCTCTTCTTTTGATTCGCCGCCGCAATAGTTACTGAATTTGGGTATGTTTAAGGGGAGGGGAGTTGGAGGAGATGAAAGGAGAAAACCAGCCAGGAGTCGCTACTTATCGGACAAACAACATCTTGCGGGTTTGCAGAAAATCACCGGAGGTCATCCGATAGAAATAGATACCCGCAGCCACCGGGTGGTCAAAGTCATTCGTTCCGTCCCAATCGGCGATATGATTCCCTGCTGCCCGGTGTTCTTTTAGCAGCGTCTTCACCAGGCGCCCACTGATATCGAATATTTGCAATACCACTAATCCGGATACCGGCATCTGAAAGCCGATATGCGTAACAGGATTGAAGGGATTGGGGTAATTCTGCTGCAAAATAAAACTGCCGGACATTTCGTTACTTTCCCGTTCCCCGATGGTCAGGGCCGTTTGCGTATCCAGCAGATATCCTTCGATCCGGCCATTTGTGCTATTGTAGCCATGTCCAACGATATAGCGGCCGTCGCCGGAAATATCCTGAGCGTTGTAGAGCAACGAGCCGTCCATCAGCAGAGAGCTGTAAACCGTATCAAGGATCTCTATCCCGTCCTCAGCGGTCCAGCGAATAGCCTGGATGCCTATGCTCCCGACAACAATGCTGCCGTCCGCAGAGCTATTATTGGCAATGCTTTGCATAGGCGCGCCAATACCGCCCATCCCGGTAGCTGCCGTCCAGCGGTAAGCAATGCTGTTTAAACTGTCGTCCACGGCCCGGCCGACGACCACTGCTCCATCCGCTGATACTCTACCGACACCGGTGGGCAACCCCATAAAGGTGCCAAGGTCCATCATTGTTTGACCCTCCATGCGGAAGGCACGATTGAGCTGATCGATATTGAGGCTGCCGCCGGAGATCACTGCACCATCTGCAGAAACTCCGAATGCCCAGCTCTGATCTCCCCCGAGGGTGCCCAGATCGTTGATACCGCCATCCCAGCATACTGCGCGGGAGTAGCCGGCAGAATCCTCTGCCGCACCAACAATCACTGCCCCGTTGGCCGAAATGGCAAAGGCCAAACTTTCCGGGCCACCGAGCGTTCCTAAATCCATCATTGCCCCATCCTGCCAGCGGAATGCCCGCCGCAGGCTGTCGGTTGTTTCCGCCCAGCCTATCAACACATCACCATTACCGCTGAGATCGCAGGCATCGGAACCGGGGCCGCCGAACGTTCCTAAATCTGTTATTACCCCATTTGCCCAGCGAAACGCGTG
>JAUIFT010000624.1 GCA_030430345.1 Calditrichia bacterium
CCTGCTTTATATCTTTTATTTGGCATATAAAATTGCCAGCAGTGAAACTGTAAAAATGACCGACGCAAAGCCCTTAAATTTTTTTCAGGGGATATTGTTAAATTTACTTAATCCGAAGGCGTATATTGCGGCAGTCGCGGTGATGACCCAGTTTGCCGCGGCAGGCGAACAATTTACCGAAAGTATTATTCAGATAGTACTGACCCTACTCGTAATGGTATCGATAATAAATGTTGCCTGGTGTTACGCCGGGAATATGCTCAGCAGATTGTTCTCCCGCCCGGAAAGTGCCCGCCGTCTGAATATTATTTTGGCAGTATTATTAGTGCTGAGTGTATTAATTGCGACATTTAGTAGTTAATTCTGACTAAGCTTTTAGATAAAAACAATAAAACGGCAGACGCCCTTATCACTATGGCAATAATTCGAATGATAACCGCTGCGATTATATTTTTACTTTCTGCATTACAACTTTTGGCGCAACAACAGAAATTGATTGAGGTTTTACCTGAATATCGCTACAGTATTGGTATGCTGGATAATGACGCCTGGCCGCAGCCGGATTTCGCCGATTCCGGTTGGGCATCCGGAATCCGGGGAGACTTTCCCCGCAGCGAATGGCAGGGGGTGGGTGCTTTTCGCTACTATCTGGCAATCGAAACGATGGATACCTTGATTAGCGAAGTTGCACTGGCAATCGCTGCCCGCGGCGCATTGGAGATTTTTCTGAATGGGAAAAAAATTGGCGCCCTCGGCCGGCCGGGAGATGTTGCAAACGAGCAATTGCCAGAGCGATTTCACAAATTGGTTACATTTTCGATTGAGAACCTGGATCGGCACCGCCCGCTTACCCTGGCAATCCTCTATAGCAATCATGGACTCCGAACCGCTGAGTGGGAAAACTTTTATCCAACGTTTTATTTTTCAACAGGGACTACCGATCAACTGCACCGCAAGCGACTGAAATTTGTGCGGGGAATTACCGCTAATCAATTCGCCCTGTTAAGTATTTGCCTTGCTTTTACTTTATTGCACTTTCTGATGTACCTTTTTTATCGGGAATTGATCTCCAATCTTTTCTACGCGTTACTTACCCTCTTTGCTGCGCTGAATATCTACGCTGAATTACAATTGCATTTAACGAGCGGATTCCCGGAACATTTCTTTACAATGCAAATTGCTCATTTTTCCTTTACCTTTTTTGCAATTGGGCTTCTCCTATTCATCTATTCGATCAATTATTTTCGAATTCCGCGACAGTTTTATCTCTTCGCCCTCCTGGGGAGTGGCATTGCGATATGGCTTTGGTGGCGGCCACTGGCCGGAGGAAACTTTCATTTCTGGTTCCTCCTGGTTGTTATCCTGGAAGTGCTTCGTACTTTTCTGGCAACTCGGAATGCCGAGAAACCTTTACAAGGGGGATGGATTATTGCATTGGGCGCCGGTGGATTAATATTAGCGGCTATAATGCAAATTGCCATCACCACTGGCCTTCTGCCCAGACTCTGGGAATTCTCTTCATTTCCAGCGCCTTATTACGGCATGTTAATCTTGATGATCTCTATGTCCATCCTGTTGGCGCGCTATTTTGCCACTATCAATAAAGATCTATCGGTTCAACTGTTAGCCGTTAAAGAGCTGTCGGAAAAAAATCTTGCCCAGGAAAGGCAGGCCAGGAAAGCGGCGATTGAAAGGGAACGGCTGGAAGCGGAAAACCAGCGCAAAACCCGCGAACTGGAACAGGCGCGCCAATTGCAACTTTCCATGCTGCCGAAAATGGTGCCCGATCATCCACATTGGGATATTGAAGTTTATATGGAAACAGCCACGGAAGTGGGAGGGGATTATTACGATTTTTATTTGGATAAAGACGGAACGCTTACCGTCACGGTTGGCGATGCCACCGGTCATGGCCTGCAGGCCGGGATTATGGTTGCCGCGACAAAGAGTTTATACAATGCGCTTCTCAGAAACGATGGCATTACAGATATCTTTCGTCAAACATCTGCGGCGTTAAAAGCGATGGGTTTAAAGGGAATGTTTATGGCCTCGACGATTGCTAAATTCGCGGAAAAGGAAATGCGGGTTTCTGCCGCAGGCATGCCCTTTACTTTGGTGTATGATGCCGCAAGCAATTCAGTAAAATCCGTTCAGCTAAAGGCGATGCCGCTGGGTAACTTTCCAAACTTTCCTTATAAGGAAGAGTCCGTGACTTTCAATTCCGGTGACGTTTTGGTTTTTATGAGCGATGGTTTACCGGAAATGTTTAATAATGCCGATGAAATGCTCGGGGAAAGCCCAATTGAAAAATTGTTACAAAAAATTGGTGATGCTGACGCTAAATCTATTATCAATGCTTTGGTTAAATTGGGGAACGACTGGGCGGATGGCCGTCCACAGGATGATGATGTAACGCTGTTAGTCATGAAGGCAAAATGAAAAATCTCACGCGCAGAAATCGTAACATCGGCACTGCCAAACAAGGATATCGCCGGTAAGGTGTCGGGCGGTTAAATGAAGATCCGGATTATGAAACGATGGAAAGACGTATTGAACAGCATCATCAATTGACAGAAAAAGTAAAAGAAGATTACGCACATCGGTATGTGGAGAAATCCCGGCGCTATCTAACAGATGAAAAAATTATACCATTCCAGCGAATGGTCAGCCCGGAGATCCTGCGCCAACAAGGGCTGCGCGCTTCGGATTTTTTACCTGAGTAAACAATCTACAAAATCTTTACAAGATTAGTGGTTATACTATCATCTTTTAAAAATGGAAGAAAAAATGTTTTTTGGTAAGAAAAAAGAGAAAAAGAAATGCAGTTATTGCAGCAAGGGGCGAACAATGAGTTGTGGGCATTGT